>JACRGV010000136.1 GCA_016212215.1 Nitrospirota bacterium | reverse complement strand
ATGGAGATTTTCGGATGAACCCACATGAACCAAGGTTCACAAAGGGACATGAAAATCAGCGGGACAAGAAAGTCCCGCCTATCCTCGTAGAGATGGATAGGCGGGGTTTTCTTACCCCGCCGGAAGGGATTTTCGGATGAACCGTCATGCCCCTCCGGGGCACAAAGGAGCATGAAAATGAGGCCCCCTCACCCGGACCCTCTCCCGCCGGGGGAGAGGGATGCTAAGTTTTTCCCCCTCCCTTGACGGGAGGGGGTTAGGGGGAGGGTGAGCTATGGTGATTTTCGGATGAACACTATTGCAATAAATCTGCAATAATCACATAATGAAACTCCACAAGAAAAGGAGATAACAGGATAATTGAGGAGTTTCAGATGAACAAATCTGTGAAGGTATAGTTATAATGCTTATTGATAAAAAGAAGATTACTGTCATCCTGCTTGTCATAATCTCAATCCTGCTATTGTACGGCATACATTTAACATTCCAGCCGTTTTATATTTCCATACTCTGGTCTGTTATCATTGGTGTCACGTTCTGGCCTGTTTACTCGAAGGTGCTTGCTATTCTTAAAGGAAGGGCGTCCCTGAGTTCTTTAATAGTTATTATTGGGATCATCCTCTTTTTTCTTATCCCTTCAGTCCTGGTTATAATATCTCTTGTAACACAGATTACCTTTGCCTATGAGGCATTACAGCCGAGACTGCCTGAAATCATTGACAAGGTATCAGGCATACTGCCGATCGAAGATGTCTCAATAAAAGAGACCATAACCGGCAACTTCAAGGACCTTGGAAATGTCCTTATAACCTATTTCACTTTTGCCACGGGAAATGTCCTTTCAATTATCTTCCAGTTACTCGTAACTGTGCTTATACTTTTTTTCATGTTCAGGGACGGCAAAGGTCTGCTTGATAGAATAAAATCCTCCGGATTATTACCGGAACCGGAGGTTGAGCTTTTTATTAAAGAGACCGGCGATGTAATAATCGCTGTGCTCTACGGTGTTGTCCTGACAGCCATGATTCAGGGGGCATTGGGAGGTTTTGCATTCTGGGTTCTGGGACTGCCTGCACCTGTTTTATTCGGTACATTAATGTTTATCCTGGCTCTCGTACCTTTTGCCGGCACGCCGATTGTATGGGGGCCTGCGGCAGTATGGTTGATCTACAATGGCATGTATGGTAAAGGGATATTCCTGCTCGCATGGGGCGTGCTTGTAATCAGCATGATAGACAATTTTCTCAGGCCGTACTTTATCAGTAAAAAATTAGGATTCCATGGACTGCTGTCCTTTATTGGAATAATCGGCGGGATGATTGCATTCGGTTTCATCGGCGTATTTCTTGGTCCTTTACTGATAGCCATTCCATTGAGATTATTTGAACTATATATAAAACCGGAGGCTTAAATGGAATACAAACATACAAATCGCTTAATCACCGAGATAAGCCCGTATCTGCTCCAGCACAGTCACAACCCTGTGGACTGGTATCCATGGGGTAATGAGGCATTCAACAAGGCCAAATCAGAGGACAAACCGATTCTGCTGAGCATAGGATACTCCGCATGTCACTGGTGTCATGTTATGGAAAGGGAGTCTTTTGAGAATGAAGAGATCGCATCCATAATGAACAGGTTATTCATTAATATAAAGGTGGACAGGGAAGAACGGCCTGATATAGATGACCTGTACCAGTATTCATTAAGATTATTCGGCGGGAACGGAGGGTGGCCTCTTACCATGTTTCTTACCCCTGAAGCAAAGCCCTTTTTCGGAGGTTCTTATTTTCCGCCTGAGGAACGTCAGGGGATGCAGGCATTCCCTGACGTCCTTAATGCAATATCAGAGGCTTACAGTAAAAGGAAGAATGAGATAAAGGAGACAACAGCAGAGATTATAAACACACTGACCCGCATCCAAAACAAACCTTCTGCTGAAGAAACACTTAATATTGCTGATTTGGATAATGCCTCTTCAAGGCTTCTAAGATATGTTGACCCGAATCACGGCGGTTTTGGTACTGCACCAAAGTTCCCGCCTTATACACAAATAAATCTTCTGCTCAGGTATTATAAAAGGAGCGGCGACCAAACCGCCCTCGACGTTGTAATAAACACCTTGAGGAATATGGCAGGCGGCGGTATTTACGATCAGATCGGCGGCGGGTTTCACCGCTATACAGTTGATGAACGATGGCGCATACCTCACTTCGAGAAGATGCTTTATGACAATGTACTGCTTGCACGGTTATACTTCGATGCCTATAAAGTTACATCTGACACTGGTTATAAAAATATCGGTGAGGAGACCTTAAGTTATTTGTTAAGGGAGATGTACCTTGATGGAAAAGGTTTTTACTCATCACAGGATGCTGACAGCGAGGGCGGGGAGGGTAAGTTTTTCGTATGGTCAAAGCAGGAGATAGAATCTGTAACAGGCAAAGAGGCAGAGGTCATAAGCCGTTTCTATGGCGTTACTGAAGATGGAAATTTTGAAGGGAAGAATATACTTTATATGGACCGGGGGATGAAGGCCGTTTCACACGAGTTTGACATCCCTGAAGAAAAGGTCAGGGAAATCTTAAACAGGGGCAAAGAGGCATTATTCACAAAGAGGGAAGGGCGGGTAAAACCATTTACAGATACAAAGATATTAACAGGGTGGAACGGACTTGCAGTCTCAGCCTTTGCAGAGGGATATAGGACAACCGGGAAAGCAATCTATCTTGATGCAGCGAGAAGCACCATTAACTTTATAAGAACTGAGCTGTTTAAGGATGGCAAGCTCCTTCATGTGTGGCGGGATGGGATTTCAAAGGGCAATGCTGATATTAATGACTATGCATTTCTTATTGCCGCACTGATTGATATGTATGAGATAACATTTGAAGATGATGCGTCCATCCTCTCCCCCTTGAGTGGGGAGGGTGCTACGTTTATTCCCCCTCCCTTGACGGGAGGGGGTCAGGGGGAGGGTGGGTGGAAAGCATCTTCGACTGAATATCTTAACTGGGCAGACAAACTTACCTCTTCAATAATAGAACTGTTCTGGGATAAAGAAAAAGGGGGATTCTTCAATTCAGCCGATGATGAGGATGTAAGACTGTTTCACAGGATGAAGACTGCAACTGACCAGCCTGTACCGTCCGGGAATGCAACGGCATTAACTGACCTGTTAAGGCTAACCGCATATAAAGATAAACCGGAATACCGCATAATGGCAGAAAAGCTGATACGAATATTTTATGACGAGGCAATAGAAAATCCATTCAGTTTTTCAAGCCTGCTCTCCGGTGTTTATTTTTTCCTTGAAGGAGCAGTGGAGATTACGATTGTAGGAAAACAGGATTGTTCAGATGTAAAAGAGATTATCAGCAAATTGAGAGGGTGTTATATCTCTGACATGGTGATTTATCTGGTTGGGGACACAGGGGGATTTGAAGTTTCGCACTATATCCCTGAATTTGCAAAAGGGAAAACAGCAAAAGATGGAAAACCTGCTGTATATATATGTAAAAACTTTACATGTTCCGAACCATTAAATGAATGGGAAGATATAAAAAAATTGTTTTAATTTTTCCCTTGCAAACAATACTGAATATATGCTATAAGACAATCTCAAAACTCCATAATATTATTAACACACATCAGCATTGTATTGGATTTTCCTTATTATAAACATTTTTTATTTAATTGACCAAACAGGAGGAGTTATGACGAAGAGGACTACATGGAAGTTGTTCAGACCGCTAAACTTATTTATTCTGTGTTTAATGACAGCGGTCTTTCTGATAAACATTCCCAACGGAGATGCCTTTGAGCTGAATGGGTTTACTGATGTGTCATTCACAAAGAGTGAAAAAGGCGGCCCTGCTGAATTGAGAAACGGGAACTTTGCCTTTGGTACGCTTGACCTTTATCTTGCCCAGACACTTGAAGATACAGAAGTTCTGGTAGAACTTATCGTTGAAGACGGCGACATACTTGATTTAGAAAGGGTATCTGTTGGTTATACATTCAGTGATGAGTTCAGGATACGCGCAGGCCGGTTCCACACCCCTCTCGGATTCTGGAATACATCATACCATCATGGCGTACAATTACAGCCCACAATCAAGAGGCCGGAGATCCTTAAATTTGAGGACGAGGGCGGAATGATCCCGGCCCACATGATTGGTGCTTATTTCTCAGGCAGGGCCGGGTCTTTTGCCGGACCTATAGAATATGGTGTCTTAATCGGTAATGGGCCAAGGATTACAGATTATGAAAATCGCGGTAAGAATTCCCTTGTCCCAAATAATACAGAAGACAACAATATAGGAAAGGCCATTGCATTTCATGCTGCCATATCCCCTGAGGCAATCGAGGGCCTTAAGGTGGGGTTTTCCGGACACATATCAAGGGTGCAAACCGATTCTAAAGCCCTTGATGCAAATAAAGATGGTACTGTTGATAACCCTGTTGACGTTGATCAGACCATCCTTGCTGCGGCTGTCAAATATACACTAGGCAATATAGACCTTTCAGGCGAGTACTTCTCTATAAAAAACAAGAACCATGGAGGGATGACAGATACAAATAATGCGTACTATGGACTGGCGACCTACAGCATTAACGACAGATTTATTCCTTATCTTATGTATGACAAGGTGTTGGTAGACCATGATAACCCTTATTCTAAATCCCTTGGAACTCAGGATACCGTTAACCTCACCGCAGGGGTTCGATATAACATAAATTATAGAAGTTCTATTAAGGGTGAGTTAAGAAACATTGATATGTCAGGCGACGACTGGAATGAGTATGCCGTCCAGTGGTCGCTTGCTTTTTAACCTTATATTTGACATTTGAGATATGCATTTTCAAATTGATATAACAGGGGGTAGGTAATGAAAATACTTAGATGGAACATCGTTGTAGGAGTCCTGATGCTGTTGTTATGCGGCAACGCTCAGGCTTATGCAAGGGATCTCGCTATCATTTCTAATAAGGATTATCCGGTTAATACTATTTCAACAGCCAAGGTTAAAGAGATATACCTCGGTGAGAAGATGTCAGAAGGCAGTGTAAAGATAAAACCCATGGACCAGAATGATGAACAGTTAAGAAGGAGGTTTATTGAAAGGGTTATGGGGACAAGTGTTGACGGATACAAGGCATACTGGATAAAGAAGTTCTTCCAGGAGGGGATTACTCCCCCGACAACAAAGGCATCATCCTCTGAGATGATCCATGCAGTCGGCGGCACAACCGGCGGGATTGGTTATGTATGGGCAGATGAGGTAAGGGGGGATTCCGTCAAAGTACTTCTTAAGATAGATGTTGGAAATTAGGAGGCTATTCAAATTAAATTGAATAGCCTCCTTAGGTAAATATCTCTGCCGGTATACCGGTCTCTTTACTGAGTTTCTCGGCAATAGAGCTAAGCTCATCCTTAGGAAGCGGTGTAACAAAACCCTCAGAAGGCGGCCTTGCTGTAGTATATATCTGAACAAACCGGACTTGCCCGCCTTCTTCTGCAATCTTTTTAATAACCTTTATATACTCCCCTATCTCCTTCACAGAAGGCCCTAACTTATAAATCTTATTAAAACAACTCTGGATAATTATAGGATGCCTTTTTGAGGTCACAGTAATATTACGTATTATATTTTCAAAAGGGATATTTGTCCTTGATATTTTTTTATAATATGTATCACTCCCTGCATCCAGTTTTGCCCACACCTCACCATTATTTTCATAAAGCAGGTCCAGTGCATCCTGCACCTTTTGACGGTTAAGGCCGGAGGAATTGGTAATTACTACGAGTTTTATATTATCAGACATGGAATTTTTCATCTCTATAATGTCCCTGACAACCTCATAGAAATGAGGGAAGGTAGTAGGCTCCCCATCCCCGGATACAGCAATATCAGACAAATGGCGTAGTTCCGGAGGGGTCTTGTCAAACGGCGGAAAGGAAAATAGGCGACCGGTCTTAACCATGTCCAGCGTCTCTTTTAACTCATTAAGCAGGCACTGTATGTCAACAGACGATTCAACCCCCCCCTTGCCCCCTTTTGTTAAAGGGGGGATATTTGAATTCCCCCTTTGTAAAAGGGGAACGCACACAATCTCCTCCCCCCCTTTGTTAAAGGGGGGGCTGGGGGGGGTTATTCTCCCCCTGTCCACCTGACAATAAACACAATTAAAATTACATTCTTTATCAGGAAACAGATTTATTCCTACAGATATCCCCTTTGATCTCCTTGAAAGAACCGGGTATACATACATGTTTTCCTTGAACGAACGACTGTGATTGGTGTAAAGCATAGAGTAGGATAAAACGGGATGGCTTGTGGTGTCAAGACCTGTGAAAAAGGGTTCAAGGGGTCGAGGGTAAAATACTGAACCCCATCCCCACCCTGACCCTCCCCTTGAAGGGGAGGGAATAAAATAGTCCCCTCTCCCTCAGGGAGAGGGTTAGGGTGAGGGTGGGGTTTTCACTTGACCCCTTGAATCCTCAATCCCTTGAACCCTTATTATTTCAATAACATTTTGAATGCCCGCAAAAGCTGCACTTCTCACATCCTTCAGAAAACTCCATCTCACATCCGCAGTCAGGACATGCAGAGCCTATACGCTTATCATATTCCACTGATACATCCTTACTACCGTCATGAGACTTTTTCATCAGGTACTCAAGGACTGAGTTTGCAATTGCATCAGCACAAGAGTGTACGGTATTTTTACCGAGTCCAAATGGCTTGTTGCACCTTATGCCGATAAGCTGTCTTACTATGGACTGCGGTGCCACACCGCTCCTGAATGCAAGCGATATGAGCCTGCCGATGGCCTCATTCTGAGACCCCTCACAACCCCCTGCCTTGCCCATATTGCAGAATACCTCGAAAGGCCATCCCTTCTCATCCTCATTTATGGTCACATAGAGGTCGCCGCATGATGTCTTCATCTTATTGGTGATACCTGTTGTAATCTTTGGCCTGGGCTTGGGATGAATAACATGAGGTATTGCCTGCCCATTAGGTATCTGTCTTTCCTCTTCTTCTTGCTTCTGATTTATTGTTTCTGACTTCTGTATTATCTCATCCAATTTCTGATTTTTGTCTTCTTCCATTCTTGCTTCTGACTTCTGACTTCTGACTTCTAGCTTCTTACTTGTCCCCACATTCATCACCTGCTCTGAACGGCTTCCATCCCGGTAAACAGTAATACCCTTACACCCCAGCTTATATGCAAGCATATACGCCTTTTTCACATCCTCAACTGTTGAATCTTTTGAGAGATTAATGGTCTTTGATACTGCACTGTCCGTATACTCCTGAAAAGCGGCCTGCATACGCACATGCCATTCGGGTGACACATCATGAGCAACAGCATATATAGCCTGCCACTTCTCCGGCACCTCTGCCAATCCCCTTACAGAGCCATGGTTTGCTATTATCTTGTCAAGTAAATCACTGCTCCAGAACCCTTCAGTCTTTGCCGTATCAATGAAGCTGTCAAATACATAAGGCAGATGCTCGCCGCCCATTACATTCTTGTACCATATAAGTGAAAACTCAGGTTCACAGCCGCCTGATGTATCCGCAATCATACTTATAGTGCCTGTAGGGGCTACTGTTGTTATATAGGCATTACGTGTCCGCCTCCCCTCTTCTTCATAGACAGAACCTTCCCAGTTAGGAAATACACCACGCTCCTTTGCAAGCCTCTCAGATTCATTATGCCCTATATCGTGTATAAACCTCATTACACTCCGTGCAGTCTTTATGCCCTCCATAGAGTCATACGGAATGCCGAGTTTAAACAGCATCCTGGAAAAGCCCATAATTCCAAGCCCTATTTTCCTGTTCCCCTTTGTAATCTTTTCTATCTCCACAATAGGGTAATGATTCAGGTCTATAACATTATCGAGAAAGTGAACAGACCTGCGTATTGTACGTTCAAGCCTGTCCCAATCAATAACAAAACTGCCGTCAACATGCGCTGTATGTAATTCAAGGTTGATGCTCCCAAGATTACAGGACTCATAAGGTATAAGCGGCTGTTCCCCGCAAGGGTTTGTTGCATCTATCCTGCCGACATGGGGGGTTGGATTGGCCCTGTTTGTTGTGTCTATAAAAAACAGGCCAGGCTCTCCATTCCTCCATGCATTAGATGCAATCTTATCGAACACCTCTCTTGCAGGAATTGTTGATACAATCTCACCGGTCCTCGGATTGAGAAGTTCATAGTCTTCATCCTTCTCCAATGCCTCCATAAACCGGTCAGTGAGGGCCACGCTTATATTAAAGTTGGTAATATCACTGTCATTAGACTTACAATCCATAAAATCGAAAATATCAGGATGGTCTACCCTGAGTATCCCCATGTTTGCCCCGCGTCTTGTCCCGCCCTGTTTTACTGCCTCAGTAGCGTGATTAAAGACCTTCATAAAAGACACAGGACCGGATGCAACACCGCCTGTGGTGCGCACCACATCATTTCTAGGTCTGAGCTTTGAGAAGGAGAACCCTGTGCCGCCGCCTGATTTATGGATGATAGCCGCCTGTTTTACAGATTCAAATATCCCCTCCATTGAATCCTCAACAGGTAATACAAAACATGCTGAAAGCTGCTGAAGCTCCCTCCCTGCATTCATCAGTGTAGGTGAATTAGGCAGAAACTCCTTCCGTACCATCATCCTGTAGAACTCTTCTTCAGTCCTTGCAATATCCGCTTCCGGGTTATAGGTAATATCCCCCTTGGCAATATTCACTGCTACCCTCCTGAAGAGGTCCACCGGAGTCTCAACTACCTTCCCCTTGTCATCTTTTGCAAGATAACGTTTCTCAAGTACCTTCATGGCATTTTGAGAAAGCAAAGGCTCTATAATTTCTTTTGTCGGCATAGATACCCTCCTTTAAATAAAAATTATTGTTAAAATTATGTGGTTAATTTTTATGTGATTTATTAATTGAAGTGATGGGAAGTGTATACCAGACAAAATTCATTGTCAAGAGAAAATTTCTATATATTGTGATTTTTTTATTACCCATCCACACTATTTTGTGGATTAGCTGTGGAATAGCTGTGGAAAAGCTGTTAAATACAGTGAATGGTGAATAGTGAATAGTGAATGGAAAACGGTGAATGGTGAATGGTTGACAAGAATTCTTTTACGATTCACCATTCACCATTCACGATTCACTTATTTAGGGCTTCAACAACGGTCTGTCCAATTAATGCAGGGTTTCTTACTACATGGATACCGGCCTTTTCCATTGCTGCCATCTTTTCTGATGCCGTGCCCTTGCCGCCTGAGATTATTGCGCCTGCATGGCCCATCCTTCTTCCGGGAGGGGCTGTAATACCGGCGATAAAACCTACAACAGGCTTGGTGACATTGGCCTTTATGTACTCTGCAGCACGCTCCTCGGCATCCCCGCCTATCTCACCTATCATAACAATCGCATCTGTCTCACTGTCCTTTTCAAACATCCCAAGCAGATCAATAAAATTCGTACCATTTACAGGGTCACCGCCGATGCCGATACATGTTGACTGACCAAGCCCAACCCTTGTCAACTGCCATACCGCCTCATAAGTAAGTGTCCCGCTTCTTGATATAACCCCTATCCTGCCCTTCTTATGAATAAAGCCAGGCATAATCCCAATCTTACACTCATCCGGTGTTATGATACCCGGGCAGTTAGGACCGATAAGCCTGCTCTTCTTCCCTGCCATGAATCTCTTTACATTAACCATGTCCATAACAGGAATGCCCTCTGTAATACACACAATCAACGGAATCTCAGCATCCACAGCCTCCATGATTGCATCTGCGGCAAACGGCGGCGGCACAAATATCATAGAAACATTCGGAGCCGTTGATAGAACAGCCTCTTTCACTGTATTGAATACCTGAACCCCCTCAAAATCAGTCCCGCCCTTTCCCGGCGTAACACCTGCCACAATATTCGTCCCATATTCCAGACACGCACTGGTATGAAACGACCCCTCCTTACCGGTTATACCCTGCACCATCAGTCTTGTAGATTTATTAACAAGGATACTCATTTTTTCTCCTTCTTCCTTTTTTGTGTTTTTCTTGCTTCTTATTTCTTGCTTCTGACTTCTAACATCTTACTTCTGCTACCTGCTTACCAACTTAACTACCTTCTGTGCCCCTTCCCATATATCCGAGGCCACTTCAAGATTAAGCCCTGAGCCTTGCAGCATCTCAAGCCCCTCTGTGGCATTTGTACCTGCAAGCCTTACAACAAGAGGCACCTTAATCTCAACCTCTTTTGCCGCATCAATAATACCGCCTGCGATCCTCTCGCATCTCACAATTCCGCCGAATATATTTACAAACACACCTTTTACATTCTTATCTGCCAGTAATATCTGGAAGGCATGTTTAACCGTCTCCTTAGATGCTCCCCCCCCGACATCAAGAAAGTTTGCCGGCTCACTGCCGGCAAGCTTTATTACATCCATAGTAGCCATTGCCAGACCTGCGCCGTTCACCATACACCCGATATTACCGTTGAGCTTTACATAATTAAGCCCGTGTTTGGATGCCTCAATCTCAAGCTCTTCCTCTTCATCAAGGTCACGGAACGCCTTAACATCCTCGCTCCTGAACAATGCATTATCATCAAAACTCATCTTTCCATCAAGGGCAATCAGCCTGTTATCCTTTGTAATAACAAGCGGATTAATCTCGATTAAAGATGCGTTTTTTTCTTTAAGCAGTCTGTAAAGATTCCCTGCCATCGGAACAAACTGCTTGATTATCTCAGGGGCAAGGCCAAGCCTGAACGCCATGTTCCTGCCGTTGAACTGCTGAAAGCCGACAGAAGGGTCAATATATTCTTTGATAACCTTTTCAGGTGTCTTCTCTGCAACCTCTTCTATCTCCATCCCGCCTTCAAGGCTTGTGATAAACACCGGCCTGCTGTAGGTGCGGTCAACAAGGATACTTAAATAAAGCTCCTTTGCAATACCGATACCCTCTTCAATCAATATCTTTCTTACGCACCTTCCTTCAGGCCCTGTCTGGTGCGTTACAAGTGTCTTCCCCAGAAGCTCTTTTGCATAAACCGCAATATCCTTCTTCTCCTTAGCAAGCTTAACCCCGCCTGCCTTTCCCCTGCCGCCCGCATGTATCTGGGCCTTAACAACCGCAACGTCTGTTACCACCTCCTGTGCATACTCTGCTGCCTCATCAACCGAATAAACCGCCTTCCCGTTCGGTACCGTAATATTGTACTGCCTGAACAAACTCTTTGCCTGAAATTCATGTATATTCATATCACCTTCCCCTTGGTTATCACGTTGTAATAATAGTCTTGCTGCGGAAAAAAATATTATCATCAGTCTGCTAATAATGCAACAGAAAATTTTACATGAAAATTTCTAAGGCTTGGGGCAGAAAAATATGTTGGAGACAGTTACACCAGAGGAGAGATCACTATAAGGGAGGCAGCCGAACCATCTCCAGAATCTACTGACTTATTCGACAGTAAACATATATGCGTTACCTATTCCTCAAACATAATGAAAGCGGCCCCGGCCTGCTCAGAAAATTCAGTATAGTGTCCCCAGAATCTTGCAGACGTAGCGCTGACCTTTATTGTCGGCGTCACGTGGGGATGAATTAGGAAGCAATAAGCAATGATTCTTCCACCATCTGGGGTAACTTGATTGGGACGAAATAGGAGGCAGGATACAAATAATCTTCTCCACTCTCATCAACTACACGAACGTCTCCATCAGCAGAAGCATCTTCATCTGGAATTACACGGTAGATTTTATGCAGCTCTAATGATGCTGGATATCCCTCATTGTTGATACAAACTGCAAATTCTGCTGAGGATTTTTTGGTTTTTCTCATACTTTACTCCAGATATCTTTTTCGCTTTATTTCTTTCTTACCAAGGCCATGCGCCTAATACCAATGGAGTTCGGCTAATCGAATTCTTCCAATAGTACCTACTTCATGCAGGATATTATGTTTACTAACATACAAAGTACGTTTAAATAAATCAATTATTTTTGTCGCTTTCGCCGGCTACTCCACTGTAATCGTCCCGCTCTTGATAAATGACCAGTTCAGTGCCTTGTCTACTGCCTGTACCTTGTAGCTATAAGTACCGGATGGAACAAGTGTACCACCGGTGTCCTTGCCATCCCAGATAACAGAACCTGCTGCTCCGCCGACGGGACAGGAGGCGTTATAGGTTGTCAGTATTGTCCTGACAAGAACAGCAGAGGGGTTGAATATTTTTATCACTGCCTTGCATGTGCCGGACAAATTATCAGAGATATTGAAACTAATAGTGCTCACCTCTCCGAGATGATGTCTCAACGGGTCAGGTGTATCAGAGACACTTGTGATTACAGGCTTTACGGTATCTAACTTAATCCAGTCAACAAGCATTGATGACCTGTTGCCTGCCTTATCCCTGTAACGGAGATAGACTGCCTTATTACCATCTACGGATGACAGTATCCATGCCTTACTTACTGCAAACGGTTCCCACGGTTCAGTATCAAAGACACCATCATTTGAAAGCCGCATATCAGCACATCCGCTACCGGAACCATCACTACAATTTAGTGTAAGGGTAACTAAGGAGGTCTTTGTCCATGCATTGTTCCCCTCTATACTAATAGATCCCGAAGGAGAGGCAGTATCTATCGTAACTGTCCCGGATGCCAATGGGATCATGGAATTATTAATCACACTTTTTACCTCTAAAGTATAGGAATATACGCCATCAGGGAGAACCTGCCCCACTGTATTTTTACCATCCCAAACACAACTTGCAGCCATACCCACCCCTGTGCAGGATTTAACAATATTACCTGCTGAATCCTTAATTATTACGTTCCATGTCCGAAATCTTAAAAAATTTGATGAGATTGTTGTAGTATCTTTAACCCCGTCCCCATTTGGACTGATTGGGTCAGGACTATCAAAGACACCCGGGATATTAAAAGCCTCAATAGGATTCATGTCATTATGATCTGTAGTAAATGCTGTCCACCCCATCCCCCTTTTTGCAAAAACCTTCCAAATCATAGTAAGATTGCTGCCCTTGCTGTCTGGGTCTACAAAGTCAGCAAGGAGTATAGCATCACGCATATCTAACATTGATGGGCTCGGCAACGAAAGCTCCATCGCATCCACAACAAGTTGCTCTACCTTCTTCTTACCTATGGCATAACCATACTTCCCAATATAAACCTTTCTAATATCCCATAGCGTGGCAGACCATATCTCGCCATCTGCGTGTACCTCACATGCAGTCTTAGGCCCGCCTTTAACTCCGCCTGTACAGATATCTCCATAGGTAAGGGGGTTATTATTTAATGCATACATTCTTATACCTTTAGTCGTATCCCCTGTAACATATTCACCGAAAACAGGCTTATTATAAATACTTGCCGCAAACCAATCCCCCCAGCCTTCTCCCATTGCCCCACTCTGAATACCCCCTAATGCAGTTACATTTCCAGCGCCGCCAACCAAACGATTGGATAACCCATGGGTATATTCGTGTATTATGACGTCCCCATCAAAATCCCCATCTGCCAATCTCGGGCTATTGAATAGATACATCTGCATCCTCGGCTTCCCCCCGGAAGTGCCACCTCCATCAGGCGGCGTATAAAAATTGGCATTGTTCCTTTGACCTGTTCCCCACCCATCCTGTGCATCTGCCTGTACCTCATCGTTTCCAAAGCCGAAACCGCTTATATTTTTTCTCTGGAAATTTCCTGCTGCCTCATCAAAACCTAATTTGAAAAAATAGTCATGAATAAAATTAGTCATATGAGGCTCTTGCAAAAGTAATAAAATAAGTGAATTTTTCTGAATTTATTTGGTGTAAAATTGCTCTCCTTTTGGTAGAATATGTTTGTTAAAAAATACCACACAAAAGGAGAGCCGATGAACTTGAGAGATAAAATAT
>JACRGV010000135.1 GCA_016212215.1 Nitrospirota bacterium | reverse complement strand
GATTTTCGGATGAACTCCCATGAACCGAGGGTTCACAAAGGGCCATGAAAATCAGCGGGGTAAGAAAACCCCGCCGGAGAGATTTTCGGGTGAATTTATTAGGCTGCCTTCTTCATCATGCCGGACCCGCCTTTCCATAAAAGGAGCAGCGGGCTTGCAACAAATATTGAAGAATAGGTACCTACACAAACACCAAGCAGAAGGGCCAATGAGAAATCGTGTATTACCTCGCCGCCGAATATTACAAGGGCAACAAGAACTAGGGCGGTTGTTAAAGATGTTATCAGTGTACGGCTTAACGTATGGTTAATCCCGTTGTTTATTATCACGTCAATCTGGTCTTTGCGTCTTATCTTCAGATAATCCCTGATCCTGTCAAAGACGACAACGGTATCTGTAAGTGAATAACCTGCCAGGGTCAATAGTGCTGTTATTATCAGAAGATTGATCTCCTTGTTCAAAATAAAGAATACGCCGAGCACTGCAAGTACATCGTGAAAAGTAGCTATTGCCGCTGCAATACCGAACTTTAACTCAAACCTGAATGCAATATATATAATTATCCCTATCATGGACAGGATAACTGCTGTAAAAGCATCCTTCTGTAATCGCTTACCTACTGTCGGTCCGATTTCAATAGAGCTGTCCACCACAAATGTGTTAGCAGTAAACTCCTGCCGGAAGAGAGATATGATCGTGTCTGCAACAGGTTCATTTGAGGTCGAAACCTTCTTCAGTCTGATCAACAGCTTGTTATCCAATGGAAATTCCTGAAGTTCTGCGTCGTTAATACCGTGCTTCTGGAGGGCATCTCTTGCAGCATCTATTTTTATTGGTTTGTCGAATTTCAGTTGCACAGCCGTACCGCCGCCGAAGTCTATACCAAGATTTCCACGGCCGAACATAATACTGATAACTGCAATGATCCCTATAATACTTAAAATGCCGGAGAAGATATAAGCATATTTCTTCAGACCCATAAAATCTATGTTGGTATCTTTAACTATCTCCACAAATTTCATTTAAATACCCTTTCTGTCAAATACTCAGTTTAGTAACCTTTGTCCTGCTGTTTATATAATCATATACAACTTTAGTACCTACAAGTGCGGTAAAGAGATTGATTGCAATACCGAGGCTCAGTGTAACGGCAAACCCCTTAATCGGACCGGTACCGAACATGAATAATACAAGGGCTGTGATGAGTGTTGTAACATGCGAATCAAGTATTGTTACCAGCGCCTTGTCATAACCGGAATCAACTGCCGAACGCACAGGCTTCCCGGCCCTCAGCTCTTCCCTTATACGTTCAAATATAAGCACGTTTGAGTCCACACCCATACCGATAGTTAGGATAATACCTGCTATACCCGGCAGGGTCAGCGTTGCATCAAGGGCTGATAGAGCACCCGTCAATATTATAAGATTAAGCACCATTGCAAAATCCGCAATTAATCCTGATACCTTGTAGTAAACAACCATAAATAACAGCACTAAGACAGCGGCAATTGCTGAAGCCTTTAAACCCTTCTCTATTGAATCCCTTCCAAGTGAAGGGCCTACTGTCAGATTCTGGATAATCTTCACAGGGGCAGGCAGTGCACCTGCACGAAGGACTATCGCAAGGTCCTGGGCGCTCTCCATTGTAAAATGGCCTGATATGGATGCCTTTCCACCGCCTATCCTCTCCTGAATAACTGGGGCTGAATATACATTTCCATCAAGAACAATCGCCATCCTTTTTTTTACATTCTCTCCGGTAATCTTCTCAAACAACCTTGCACCGACACTGTTAAAACTAAGGGCAACATAAGGTTCATTAAATTCCTGGTTTATGCTCACCTGTGCATCTGAGATAACGTCACCTGTCATAAGTGACTTGGATTTCAACAGGTATGGGATAGTCTGTTTGACGGCTTTTGTTACAGGGTCTACCTCTTTTCCATATAAGACTTCATCCCCTTCAGGTATTTGTCCCTGAATCGCTGTATTTAAATTCCCTTCTTCATCTACAATCTTGAACTCAAGAAGGGCTGTCTTTCCTATCAACTCTATTGCACGCTTAGGGTCTTTAACACCCGGAAGCTGTATAAGTATCTCATCAGCACCCTGTCTCTGGATCAACGGTTCCGTGACCCCAAACTGGTCAATCCTGTTCCTGATAGTCTCAAGCGCCTGAGAAACTGCTGAGTCTTTTATCCTCTCCTTTTCAGAAGACCCAAGGGAAAAAACTGCTTCTCCGGGTATATCCTTCGCCGTTGAAAAGTTCGGGTATTGTTTTTTCATCTCATTAACTACATCTTTCTCTTTAGCAGTATCAGAATATTTTATTACAACATCAGTTACATTCTCTCTCTTCGCGGAAACAATATTTATACCTTTTTGCGTTAGTATGGTTCCAATATCATCTGCAACATGGTTAACAAAGTTCTCAACCGCCTTGTCGCCTTCAACACCAAGTACAAGATGTATGCCGCCCTGCAGGTCTAATCCAAGTGTAATCGGCTTGGAAGGAAGAACACTCTTCCACCATGAAGGAAAACTTTTGAAACCGGGAAGAGACGGCAGAAAAAACAGAACAGCAAGCACTGTTGCCGCGGCAAGCAGTAATATTCTCCATTTTAAAGTCTTTTTCATTAATCCTGCTCCTTATTAATCAGTGAATAGTGAATGGTGAATAGCATAAAACCCCATACCTGTTCACTATACTTAATACTTACCTGTATCTTACTTCTTGCTTCTGCCTTCTTGCTTCTATCTTCTTACTTCTGCCTTCAGCCTGAAGCCTTCAGCCTATCCACCTATTCTTTACTCCTCACTCCTCACCTCAGAAATCGCACTCCTCAACATCCTCAACTTTACCTCTGTGGCTACCAGTAATACTATCGTGTCTTTATCAACACTGACTATTGTTCCTATAATTCCTGAGCTGGTAACTACTTTATCCCCCTTTTTTAGACCATCAATCATTGCAGCATGTTTTTTACGCTGTTTCTGCTGAGGCATGATAACAAGAAAATAAAAAATTGGGAATATCAAAATGATCGGGAGAAAAGACCCGATCGGCCCTAAGAATGACGCTATTCCACCTCCACCTTCACCTGCTGCATAAGCTGTTGAAACTAATCCTAACATCTCACGTTCTCCTTTTGTAAACCGTAAAAATGCTCTCTGAATTGGAGCATACTGTCTTCTTCTATTGCCTTCCGTATCCCTCTCATCAACCTTCCAAAATAATGCAGGTTATGTATTGTATTAAGCCTGTGTCCGAGAATTTCTCCTGCCATAAAAAGGTGTCTGAGATATGCCCTTGAATATTTACTGCAGGTATAACAATCACATCCTTCTTCCACAGGTAATTCATCATCTTTATAACACGCATTTTTTATAATTATGTGACCGGTGTCAGTAAATAAATATCCCCTCCTCCCATGCCTTGTCGGGACAACGCAATCAAACATATCAACCCCTCTGATGACACCTTCAATAATATCTTCCGGATGTCCGACTCCCATCAGGTATCGCGGTTTGTCTTCAGGGATAAGAGGGGTAACCTGGTCGAGGACAGTATACATCTCCTCCTTTGCCTCCCCTACACTTAATCCGCCGATAGCATAACCGTCAAAACCTATTTTTACAAGTGCTTCAGTACAATACTCCCTCAGGTCTTTATAAAATCCGCCTTGAATCACGCAGAAAAGTCCTTTGCCGTTCCCAACCTCAACCCTCTTAGACCTCTCTGCCCAACGAATTGTCATGTCTGTTGAGTCTTTTGTATATTCATAAGATGATGGATACGGGATACACTCATCAAGGACTATTATAATATCCGAGCCTATTGTTTTCTGTATCTCCATAACTGTCTCAGGTGTGAAAAAATGCTCTGAACCATCTATCGGGGATTGGAACATAACACCATCCGGTGTAATCTTCCTCAATTTTGCAAGACTGAATACCTGATACCCTCCGCTGTCCGTAAGAATTGTACCGCCCCATCCTGTAAACCCGTGCAATCCGCCCATCTTTTCTATAACCTTAGTTCCCGGCCTGAGATATAGATGAAACGTGTTCCCGAGTATCACCTGTGCCCCGCTTTCCTTAACCTCCTCCGGCGTAACACTCCTCACAGCCCCATAAGTACCGACAGGCATAAACGTCGGTGTATCCACTCCCCCATGCGGCGTTATGAGTTTCCCTGTACGTGCCTGAGTATTGCCATCTTGTTTAATAACACTAAATTTCATAATTCCAAAAAGACCCCATCCCCACCCTATCCCTCCCCTTGAAGGGGAGGGAATATACTTAGCACCCTCTCCCTCAGGGAGAGGGTCCGGGTGAGGGTGGGTTTTCCCATCCGCTTCCCCCTTTTCTAAAGGGGGATGTCTAACTTCTTACTTCTTGCTTCTAACTTCTTGCTTCTGACTTCTTGCTTCTTGCTTCTTGCTTCTGACTTCTTGCTTCTTTCCGCTGCCTCCCCTACATCTGCTCCGGCGCCTTAATCCCCAGTATCGCCAAGGCATTTTTTATCACCTGCTGAATACATTTCAGCAGCAACAGCCTTGCCTTTGTAAGTTCTATATCATCTGTTATCACGCGATGGTGATAATAATAGTTATGCAATGCTGTTGCCATGTCCTGAAGATAAAAGGTAAGGCGATGAGGTTCCAGTGAAAGTGCACTTGCCTCTATTAATTCCGGATAGCCGGCAATAAGTTTTATCATCCCTATTTCTTCAGGAAGTATAAGAAGTGATAAATCCGAACTCTCTAATGAAGGAAAAGGTAAACCCCGTGTCTCTGCCTGTCTTAATATGCTCGCTATCCTTGCATGGGCGTACTCAACATAATAGACCGGATTCTCTGATGACTCCTTCTTTACCAGCTCAAGGTCAAAATCAAGATGGCTGTCGGACCTCCTTGTAAGGAACATAAACCTTGCCGCATCCCTGCCCACCTCATCTAAAACTTCCCTCAATGTCACAAATTCTCCGGAACGTGTAGACATAGACACTGGCTTTCCTTCACGGAGCAGAGAGACAAGCTGTACGAGTATTATTTTTAAATTATCGGGCGGATAACCTATACAATTTACGCCGGCCTTCATCCTCGGTTCATAACCATGATGGTCAGCCCCCCAGATGTCCACTATGAAATTAAATCCCCTCTTAAATTTATTCAGATGATATGCAATATCAGATGCAAAATATGTCTTCTGACCATTTGACCTTACAACAACCCTGTCCTTATCGTCTCCGAATTGGGTAGTATTAAGAAAGAGTGCACCCTCATGCTCATATAAATGTCCCTGTTTTTTAAGGATATCTAAGATGTTCTCCACATCCCCTTGGTCATAAAGTGTCCGTTCAGAAAAGTAGTCGTCAAACAGGACACCGAAATCTTCAAGGTCCTTTATAATGCCTTTCAGAATAGTATCCTGTGAATATTTAACAAAAAAGGGGATTGCCTCTGTCTCAGGAAGTTTTATGAATTTATCTTCGGAAGATGTTTTTATCTCTCCTGCAATATCTTTTATATAATCTCCATTATAACCATTCTCCATAAACGGCAGTTCAGGATCAAATATCTGCTTATATCTGATATAGGTAGAACGCCCCAGCGTCTCCATCTGCTTACCTATGTCATTTATGTAATATTCTTTTTGAACATTATAACCCGCTGCACTTAGGAGATTAGCAAGCGAGTCACCGAATGCCGCACCCCTGCCGTGACCTATATGAAGAGGCCCTGTTGGATTTGCACTTACAAACTCTACCTGCACATATTGCCCGTTTCCAATACCGGACCGCCCGTATTGTTCATCCTTTTGTAATGCATCTTTAAGTGCATCGAGCCAACATTCTTTTTTCAGAAATAAATTTATATAGCCCGGCCCTGCTATCTCAACCTTTTCAATCATTCCATAAGTATCTTCTATGTTATTTAAAATAGCCTCTGCAATAGACCGGGGGGAAGTTTTCTCCACGCGGGCAAGACTCATGGCAACGGTAGTAGCATAGTCCCCCATTGTCTCATCCTTTGGTATCTCTAACACTATAGATGGAGGGGTCTTTATGTTTAATTTACCGGAGACAATCGCCTTCTCAATCGCCTTATTTAATATGTCAGTAATCTTCTTTTTCATACTAAAATTTCCATAGCTCACCCCCACCCTGACCCTCCCCCGTCAAGGGGGAGGGAATTAAAACATAGCAATCTCACCTCCCGTTATTTCAATGCAGGGAGGTTGGCCGGGTGAGGCGGCCTCATTGCCTGCGTCAACAAAATTAAAACTGGTAGCTTACATTAATTAGTGTTAAAATGCAATCTTGTGAAAAATTCTGTCATCATAAATATCATACTTTCTGCCCTCTCTGCATTGCTATTAAGCCTTTCATTCCCCATGTATGATATTGAAATCCTTGCATGGATTGGAATCATCCCGCTTCTTTTCGTAATTAAAGGAAGCTCCCCTAAGATTGCATTTCTATGGTCATGGTTCTCCGGGACATTGTTTTCCATATTTACTTTAAACTGGTTGACAGGGACGATGAGTAATTATGGCGGGCTGCCATACTGGATTAGTTTACTTGTACTCATACTCCTATCAGCTTATGTTGGACTTTATACAGGATTCTTCGGGCTGACTGCTTCATACCTTACCAAAAAGACTACTTTACCTTTTCCTTTATTGGCCGCACCGGTATGGGTGTCTTTTGAATATATCAGGGCACACCTTCTTACCGGCTTCCCGTGGGCATCACTTGGTTACTCACAATACAAATTCCTCCACATTATCCAGATAGCAGATATAACAAGCCTTTATGGAATATCCTTCCTGATTATCATTTGCAATGCAGCCATTTTTGAATTATTTTCCTTATTAAAAAATAAGGGGAAGTCCTACCGAATGACTGTAATGTCCTCTTTATCAATATTTTCTGCCGCCTTCCTGTTCATACTGAGCCTTCTCTATGGGAATTATAAGCTTAAGCAGACTTACTATAATCCTGATAATAATATAAAGGTAGCGGTAATTCAGGGCGACATACCCCAGCATCTGAAATGGGACAGAAACTTTCAACGTAAGACAATTGATATATATGAACAACTTACTGAAGATTCAGCTAAGCAGAATCCGGCTATTGTGATATGGCCTGAGACCGCTGCACCGTTCTTTTTTCAGGAACGGTCGGTCTACCAGCAGGAAATTTATGACCTCGCCAAGCGAAACAATATATCCCTTCTTTTTGGCAGCCCTTCCTATAAATATATTGATGAGTATAACATTAAACTTTTCAACAGCGCCTACCTCATATCTCCGGACGGAAGGGATATGTCAAGATATGACAAGATGCACCTCGTCCCTTTTGGAGAATATGTCCCGCTCTCAAAGATATTATTTTTTCTTGAGAAGATGGTCGTAGGCATAGGTGATTTCATGCCGGGTAAAGACTTTACTGTACTCCAGAATAATAATATAAGGCTTGGTACTGTAATATGTTTTGAGGTAATATTCCCTGACCTTGTCAGGAAATTTGTACTTAATGGCGCTGAATTCATGACAACGATAACAAACGATGCATGGTTCGGAAAAACAAGCGCCCCATATCAACACTTCTCTATGGTGGTATTCAGGGCCGTAGAAAACAGGGTCTACTTCGCAAGGGCCGCCAATACCGGCATATCAGGCTTTATAAGCCCTGCAGGTGAAATCCTCAATACTACCCCCATCTTTGTAAAAAGCCAGATCACACAAAAGATAACCCCGTCAACAAGAAAGACCTTTTACACATTGTATGGAGACATATTCGCGTACTTATGCATCTTTATTGCAGCAGTATCTATAATAGCAGGATTCAAGGGGTCAAGAGATACTCATATATCCCACCTATCTTGACGGGAGGGATTTAAAACGGAGAGTATTGCCGTAGCAGATTGACAAATATTCTTATACTCCTTACTATGGAGTAAGGGTCTGTCATAAAATAACCTATACATTTATGCATCTCATCTTCCGGCCATTTTTGTGTGCTCCTCAATCGCAACCCCTCAGCGTAGATTCAACTACGCCTTCGGGTTTGCTCAATCGGTCGCACTCAAACCTGACCTAAATCTGAGCGCCTAAATGCACACGTTATTTCATGACAGACCCTTAGAGCAGGATGGCTACAGGAGATAGTTCCCCTTGATACGGAAGGTCTGACAGCAAATCCGCATCTTACCGACATTGCGGGACACATTGCTGAAAGTGTGCTGGGATATTTTCTTACATTAATCCCAAATCTGGATGTATCGCATTTCCCAGAACGGGGAAGTGAACCAGAGGTTGATTTTGTATTAACCGTGGGGACGAAAAGGATACCCGTAGAGGTAAAATACAGACGCCGGATTGATCCTCATGATGACACTAAAGGACTAAGGGCTTTTTTGGAAAAAACGGTTTATAATGCACCGCTGGGACTGTTGGTTACACTGGATGATAATGTGCAGATATATGATCCGCGTATTGTGCCCATTTCCTTGTCAAATCTGTTATGGTTGAAATAAAGGAGATGGGCATAGAATAAACGGTCACGTCTTAAAAAAACACAACGCTCGAAACCTTTAACCCTTTCTTATTTTTACGTCAGCCATGATCTGACTACCAGCCAGACTCCCCAAACAATAAGTATCCCTACTGCAATGTAAAGCAAGGTTTCCATTTTTACCCTATTAAAGTTTTCTGAAATATGTTAATATTCACAACATTCCGGTACACAATTTTAAACCTTAATAATTAAATAATAAGGGGCTGTATATCCTTATTTATCTAACTTAAATGTTTAAACACATTCGCTCAAGATTTATAATAATCTTATTTATAACGGGGCTTCTGCCTCTTATCGTTGGAACTGCCGTCTATATTACCACATCACGCCACCAGATGATAGAGGAGACAGAACACGCACTCGGACTGGAGTTATCCCATGTTACATTTGCAATAGAAACTATATTTCTGAAGGCACAGACAAATCTCCTGCTTACATCAGAAAATCCTGCATTTTCCCGCTACTTTACAGATCGAGGACGGCGGAATGAATGGAAATATGAACAGATAAAGGCGTTAAGACAATTACAATTGCTGTTCCCTGAGGCAATGAGTGTAAGCTCTTTTATTGATGTCTCAGGAATGGACATAACCAAGGTTATAATAAAGCAGATAGCATCAGAAGATAAACTTTCCTCAATAGAAAGCAAGATGCCGTTTTTCGTTCAGGCATTGTCCCAGCCGCCCGGCGGAGTTTTTCAGGGGGAACCATACATAAACCCTGAGACCCACTTATGGGTTATACCTTTTGCCGCACCGGTTCATGCCAACGGACAAATTATGGGGATCATATACTTTGATCTTAACCTTGAATATTTTGGCCGTAAATTAATAGGTAACATATCACATGAAAACCATGCCTTCCTTCTGGAAAGAGAGGGAAAGATACTTGCCCAGACCATTATATCCATCGGAGAAACCAAGGGTCTTCCTAATATATCCGACCTCGACCAGTCCTTTTTTTTTAAGGATATTATGAAAGAAGTCCTTGCAGGGAAAAATGGATTCAGAAGATTTAAAACAAGCAGTGGTGGACGTAATTATATTGTTTCATTTCAGCCGGTTCCATCCACACAATGGAGTGTTATGGTACTCACTCATATCTCCAGAAGTTTTCTCGATATTATCCCATTAGGTCAGTTCTTCCCGATATTCGTAATTACATTCGTTATCATTATCATAATAGCTGTCATCCTCGGCAGGAGGATATCTGACCCGGTTAAGGACTTAGTCGCCGGCACACAGATTATTGCCAAAGGAGACTTTACTTACAGGATAAAGACAAAATTGACCGATGAAATCGGCGACCTTGCAAAGTCATTTAACAGGATGGCAGAATACCTGCAGAAGACATACAATGATATAAAATCTACAAATGCACAATTGACACAATCTGCTAAACTGGCCGCTGTAGGCGAGCTGGCCGCAGGCGTTGCACATGAACTTAATCAGCCCCTTATGGTAATAAGGGGTTATTCTCAGGAGTTACTGGAAGGTGGTGCAATACCTGAATTTGCAAAGAAAGACATAAAACTTATAGAAAACCAGACAACAAGAATGATGAGGATTATTGACCACCTGCGGACTTTTGCAAGGCAGTCAACCGGGGTATTTGAACAGATTGATATTAATGCTGTTGTTCTCGATTCATTTACCCTTGTTACACAACAACTTAAAAACCATAACATAGAGATATTAACCCAGATTGACGAATCACTGCCGAGGATATGGGGAGATCACAACAGGCTTGAACAGGTATTTCTAAATTTAATTACCAATGCAAGGGATGCAATGGAAGAGAAAGGGGGTGGCTCACTTTCAGCTACAACTGAAACTTTGTATTATAATGAAAACGGAGATAAGGAACACCCGGTAAGTGTCAGGATTTCGTTCATTGATACAGGGGCCGGCATACCGGACGAAGTCATGGATAAGATTTTCGACCCGTTCTTTACAACAAAAGAGGTTGGAAAGGGTACAGGGTTGGGGCTGTCAATAAGTTATTCAATCGTAAAGGAACATGGAGGTACCATAAACGTGGAAAGCAAGACAGGGATAGGAACAAAGTTTATTATTGATATCCCGGTTGAAAGAAGAAAGACCCCCAGAGCTAAAGAAAAGAACACAGCAGTGCATACTACCACTACAGGTTAAAAGAAGGAGACGCTTAATGGCAAACGAAAACATTCTTGTTGTTGATGACGATGAGGACATATTGAATTTGATAGAGAGGCACCTCAGCAATAAGGGTTATGAGGTTATAACTGCTTATGACGGCGAACAGGCATTAATACTGCTTGAAAAGGTAAAATTCGATCTAGTTATTACAGATTTAAAAATGCCTAAAGTGGATGGCATGGAGGTGTTAAGGAGGGTCAAGGAAAAGGATCCGAATATTGAAGTTGTCATCCTGACAGGTCATGGGACGATGGATAGCGTCATTGAGGCATTGAGAGACGGCGGGGCTTTTGATTACCTTCACAAGCCGCTTTACAACATAAAACAACTAAGCTTTGTAACAAAGAAGGCCATTGAGAGAAAACATCTGAGATTCGAAAATCAGAGATTGTTTGAGACATTAAAAGATACAAACAAGAGACTATCTGAAAAACTTTCAAGAGTTACAAGGGACCTTGGAGGGATTATAAATATTGTATCATCATCATCCGACAACGAATTGAAACAAACCCTTGTACCTGCCCTTGAGGCATTAATTGAAGTGTTAAACGTGGAAGGATGAATGAAAATCAAATATCAAAATGAAAAAGTCAAAATGACAGATAACAATTCAAAATTAAAACCTTAAAGGATGCAGATGTTGCTTTATTTTTTAATTTTGATATGCAATTTTGATTTTTGAGGTTTGATTTTTAATTTATAAGGTATTCTGTTTATCGTGTCCGTAAGAATCTATTACGGACACGATAGTATGTGTCACTACTCATCACTCGTCACTAATCACTCATCACTGTCTTTAGATTCCTGCTGCCTTCCTCAATTCATCTGCCATGTCTGTCTTTTCCCATGTAAATTCAGGCTCGGTCCTCCCGAAGTGTCCATAGGCAGCGGTTTTTTTGAAGATAGGCCGGCGTAATTTAAGATGGTCAATTAGACCCTTAGGGGTTAAGGGGAAGAACTCCCTTACCAGCTTTACTATCTTTTCCTGAGATATCTTTCTTGTCCCGAAGGAGTCTACAAGGATTGAAACAGGGTCCGGTACACCGATGGCATAAGCAAGTTGTACCTCACATTTTTCAGAAATACCTGCGGCAACAATATTCTTTGCAATGTATCTTGCCATATAAGATGCAGAGCGGTCTACTTTTGTCGGGTCCTTACCGGAGAATGCACCACCGCCATGACTCCCAACGCCTCCGTAAGTGTCTACAATAATTTTTCTGCCTGTAAGTCCTGTGTCACCCTGCGGGCCTCCTGTCACAAATCTGCCGGTAGGATTTATATGATATGTAATTGTTTCTTCATCCATTAACTCCGCCGGTATTACAGGTTTAATAACCTTTTCAATCATATCCTCACGTATCTCTTTAAGAGTAATATCAGGGCTATGCTGTGTGGATATAACTACAGTTGAAACCTTATGGGGTTTACCATCTATATATTCAACTGTAACCTGTGATTTACCGTCAGGCCTTAGATATGGAAGTATATCCTTCTTTCTTACCTCAGCCAGCCTTCTTGTAAGTTTATGTGCAAGCATAATAGGCATCGGCATTAACTCCTCAGTCTCATTTGAAGCATAACCGAACATCAGTCCCTGGTCACCTGCCCCACCAACATCAACACCCATTGAAATATCCGGTGACTGAGAGTGTATTGCAGTCAGAACTGCACATGTCTCATAATCAAAACCATACTTTGCCCTTGTATACCCTACTTCCTTAATGGTCTCCCTAACTATCTCAGGTATCTCAACATAAGTTTGGGTTGTAACCTCTCCGGCCACAAAGGCAAGCCCTGTTGTTACGATAGTCTCCACTGCGACACGGCAATTCGGATCATTAGAGATTAACGCATCCAGGATTGCATCAGACACCTGGTCTGCAATCTTATCCGGATGTCCTTCTGTAACCGACTCTGATGTAAATTGAAAATTTACTCTTCCCATCTAAGCCCCCCTTTTAGGCGTTCGAACTGTTTATCCAGTACGAACAGTAGTTAATGTATTTGATTAAAAACTCTAACTTTATATCATATATAACTATCCAATAGCAAGAAAAAATCCTATCTCTGCTGTTGTGCCTTGACTTCCATATTTCAGGAGGATATATTGAAGGCATAAAAAGACATTATGATAAGGCTAAGGACCTTGAAAATGCCCCGATTCTTATTGGGGAGAGTGGGACCCGTGCATAGAACGCGGGAGATTCAATTTCTGGGAAATTGATAATACCAAACGAGAGGCCCTTAGCCTTTTATTTTTTCTGACTTCTATTTTGCTTCTTGCTTCTTACTTCTTACTTCTTACTTCTGACTTCTTGCTTCTTACTTCTGACTTCTTACTTCTTACTTCTTACCTCTTGCTTCTGACTTCTGCATACTGTTCACTGCTTACTACTTCAGCCTCGTCGCCGGATCCCCGAAGAAAATAAAGGTTTGAACAACATCTATATCATCACCTGGAGGTATCTCCCTGCTTAGAAACACAACTTCTTTTGCCTTTGTAACCGCCTCACCGAGAGTTAAATTTTCCTGATTAAAGACTATATCATACAAAGCCCCTGCAAGCGGGTCATGTTCTGATGGATAACCTATTGCACTCGCTGCCCAAACAGCTACAGCGCCTTTCTCCGGTGTCATCAAGAATGACTCTGCAATAGATGGATATTGCCTTTGTTTAGCCCCACCCTGCTCTACATATTCAACTCCATCATCAGGTAATACAAAATACCCATTAAGGCAATTTAACGCTACAACAAATGGATAATCGGATTGCCTGGCAAGAGAATCTACATCCTCTGATGAAAACGCAACTTCTTTTGTCCAGTTCACAACAGAACCGTGTCCCGTGTAATTAACTATTAATGGACCTGCATTTATTCCATCTATAATACCTTGCCTGAAATCGCCTGTATAACCCCTCTGGTATAACTTTGATACATAGGCAGGTATTTTCCCTTCAATAATAGATGGAATAAGGGTATTTGATAATCTCTCAAAAATTGAAGGTGTAGTAATATCAGGACTATCATTGTCATCAGCTATAAGAAGCACATTTCCGGATTTAGCAGAAGAAGTTTCATGGGCTATAATTTTATTAATCACAGCAGTAACATCTGCCGCTGACTTAGCCGGTATTCTTCCTATGTTCATTTCCGGGAGCACGTTTCCATTGACATCTGCAAACCAGTTATCACTCGGCACTTCTCCAAGACCGTAATAATTATACAGGTATGCCGGTACATAACTTCTTACGCCATAATCCTTCCCATACCCGCTGAAATCCTTGTAATCAATGGTTGCATCACCGACAAGCAGGACATAGGATGGTCTTGGACTCCAATTCTGATAGGCAAAAGTAAGAAAGTCTTTCAATGCATAAGGGGTTTCAATACCTGCACTAAACTCATCATATATATCCTTAATTTTTACGGTCGTTACCTTATACCCCTGTTTACTTCTATAATCTGCAAGGGGTTTAACTGCATCGTAGAAGTCTTCGTGCGTAATTATAATATAGTCCCCGTCTTTTAAACGAATACCAGCTTGCGTATAACTCTCAATTCCTGCTGGTGTCTTCTTCACCTTGTCTGTTACAACAATAAACTTACCCTCTTCCCAGGCAACAGTAGAAAATACGGTCTTATAGAATCCCTTTTGGGTCTCTTCAATACTGATAGGAAGAACCTTTTTTATATTAATATAATCAGACAAATCATATATAGATATACTGTCTGATGTAAAGTTTGATACATCAATTATCCCTTTACCGGAAAACTCAAGCCTGCCGCTCTCGGCCTGATAGAGATGATAATATGTCACCTCAAACCAGTCTAAGTAGAAAAGCTCATGAACACCGGATTCTGTATCCCCCACACTTTCAAGTCGTAATGTATTAAATCCATTAATGAAATATGAAGAAGGTACCTCTGCTTCTATCTCATAAGGGCCATTATCAGATGCCCATATCTTATCAATTAATTTATTGTCAGTACCATTTAAATACCCACTGATATGATGGCTTCCATTTACTGACTGTAGTCTTATCTTTAACTGGACAGGCTGTGACTTATCAATACCCCGAGTGTTGAATTTATAGTCACGCTGATATAAACCGGTCTCTGAACCGGCAACACCAGGGGTATAAAATACCTCCCCCCAAAACCAATGTTCCCTTTTATCAGAGGTTGAAGAAATCTCCGGATAATTCTTTTGCTCATACCATGTAGCCTCTTCTGAATGTAAGACCTTTAAAAAAGACGGTACTCCCTGAATAGATGAGGCATTGCTCTTAATCTCCCTCATCCTCTTCCTCAAACCTTCTTCACCCTCTTTAGAAGATAACCAATATATATTTGTCTCTGTGTATCTGAATTCTTTATCATCTCTTGATATTGCCTTACCGTAAAACTCTACAGTATCTCCTTCATCAAAGATGCCGTTAATATTTGCATCAACCACATCTATAGCAATCTCCTCCCCTTTATTGGTCATCTTCAGGGATGCTGTGGTTACACCTGATAGGTCTACAGAGGCAGTATTAAGGTCTGAGAAGGTAAGCTTATATAAACCGTCTTCTTTAATCTTTATCTTTGCTGTCTTGCTCTTGACAGATGATGGAGGGTTATTATTCTGGTCACTGTTCCCGCCGGTTAATCCATTATCTACAGTGCCGACTCCACCACCGGCACCGCATCCGGTAAGAAAAGATACAAATACTATGATGAATAGTATTAAATGCTTTTTCATTATTTAACTGAATTTATATTGCATATTTCATGCCTGATTAGATTATCTCTTGGGAGAGACAGGCACTTTTACAGGTAACTTTTCGGACTTCTTACCTGAATCTGTAGGGACATCAATTGGTTTGGACTCTTTATGTTTACCGTCACACCTCAATCGCCTATAAAACTCACATCCTCAGATCATCTATAAACTCTGACGGTTCGTTACCGCTTGTAATCAACAGATGATCCCGTGCACGGGTGCAGGCAACATACAAAAGGTGTCGTTCGGTGTCGTAGACCTCCTGAAGGTCAGCATCGTCAGCAACAGTTTCTATATAAGCGGTATTTCCAGTTTGCGATTTACTCTTCCATGTCATGAGGCACAAGTAGATTTTGGATATGTCGGCAGGATTATAGATGATAACACTATCCAAGAGTAGCCGTAGGGGGCACCCATTGATTAATGACCCTTGTTCTTCTACTCCAGCCCCTCAAACCTAGCATCAGTAATCGCACGTTTTTTGAAGCCGATGGTCTTGTTAATGAAAAGGTTCGCCTCCTCAAGCCATTGAAGCCTCTGCCGTATAGTCATTTCCTTGAACTCTTCCAGCTTCTCCTTCGTGAATGTATACACGATGTCTATGTGCTCCTGTTTATCTTTGTCCACTTTTTCCAATCTCTTTGAGTGCTGCAATGTCGGCAATATCCTGAGGTCTACCGGAAATCTCTTTTAGTTTGATTAGATTTTTTACAGAGACCACGGGTATGGGGATACTACCGGACATTATTCTGACAGCTTCAGCTTTTATCTGGCTATAGTCCACCGGTTCTTCAACAAATATGTCAACCAGATTGATTGGCATCTGCGGATGAAAAAAGCTGAAGACCTTCATGTTTTTTTCGTTTACCCATATTTCCCTTTTTTTAGTACTAATAAACTCTTCTGCCTTAACAGGTATTTTGGGTTTGTAACCAAGCTCATTCATGATAGTAACAAACTTGATCAGATTCTTCTCTTCCAGATGAACCATAAGATCAAGGTCTGCCGTCAACCTGATGACACCATGAAGGACAAGGGCGACACCGCCGACAACTACATAATCAACGTTGCTGTTGTTCAGTTTTTCAAATAACTCCTCGTAAAACATCATTACCCCTCTTCCTTGTAATGGATAATATCAAATCAGTGTGAAAGATACAACTTTCGTTTCATGTTCTAATAATGGGTCTTCTCCAGTTGGCTCTAACTTGCGGAGTACAAGGATATATTTACGAAAGAGATTGTAGGTTATGCGATGGATGCACAAATGATAAAAGAGCTGGTCAACGGGTTATATGATCAACGTTGCCATCCTTCACATCCCTGATGGTTGTTGACCACTGGAAGTTAGAGTTGAACTTAATGCCATAAGGCGGATCAAGATATATCATCTGCACCTTGCCGCGTAGTCCTTCCCGCTCAGCCAATGACGCCATGACCTGCAGGCTGTCACCAAGGTTGATCCGAAAATCTCCATAGCTCACCCCCGCCCTACCCCCCCCCCGTCAAGGGGGAGGGGATAAAAACTAAGCACCCTCTCCCTCAGGGAGAGGGTCCGGGTGAGGGTGGGGTTGTTTCATCCTGAGCCTAATTTTCATGCCCCTTTGTGAGCCGAAGGCTCATGACGGTTCATCCGAAAATCCTCTCCGGCGGGGTAAGAAAACCCCGCCTATCCATTTCTATGAGGATAGGCGGGACATTCTTGTCCCGCTGATTTTCATCCTCCTTTGTGAAACCTCCGTTTCATGACGGTTCATCCGAAAATCCCTTCCGGCGGGGTAAGAAAACCCCGCCTATCCATATCTACGAGGATAGGCGGGACATTCCTGTCCCGCTGATTTTCATGGCCCTTTGTGAACCCTCGGTTCATGGGAGTTCATCCGAAAATGACCCCAAGTAAGCAGTAAGCGGTAAGCAGTTAGCAGATAAAGACTGCCTTTCCTGTTTACTGCTCACTGCTTACTGTTTACTATTTTCATTTCCCTTTG
>JACRGV010000134.1 GCA_016212215.1 Nitrospirota bacterium | reverse complement strand
TAGGCGCTCAGATTTCGGTCAGGTTTGAGTGCGACCGATTGAGCAAATCCGAAGGCGTAGTTGAATCTACGCTGAGGGGTTGCGATTGAGGAGCACACAAAGATGGCCGGAAGATGAGATGCATAAATGTATAGGTTATTTCATGACAGACCCTAACTACCGCTCTTCCGGATGTTTATCAAAATACCTTATCCAGTAATTCAGTTCTGATTCAGTGGCCTGTATCCTTGGTATTCTGAGCGGGTCAAATTTGGGATGACCTGGAGGATATACCGGACCGCCGGAGACCATCATTACACCTATATGGCGGTAAGATGTTCCTTCATAATCGCCTTTAAGAAGTGTACTTTTGTCCTGCGGATAAATCCCCATAGGAAGGGAAAGTGCAGCAGGAACATACCCCGGAACGGCCTCCTGTATGGCCTTAACTGCCAGTGCAAGTTGTCGCCTCACACCTTTTGCATCCATTTTTGATAATGTTGCATGCCAGTATGTATGATTTCCAATCTCAAAACCTTTACGAACCAGATAACGCAGTTTCACCTGTGTATATTCCGGTTGATTGAAAAGGCGGTTTGGCGGGTCAGCAGCAGGCAGGACGAAGAAGGTTGCAGCAAGGCCGAAGTCGGAGTGAGCGGCGTAAAAGGATTCGAGGATGCCTGCGGCACAGTCAGGATCTATGCGGTAGCTGGTCTTGTCATCAGAAGATAACCCCATCCCCACCCTGACCCTCCCCTTGAAGGGGAGGGAAAACGAGGCTACCTCACTCTGAGGGGAAGTGATACTCTTTGTACCCTCTCCACTGGCGGGAGAGGGGCCGGGTGAGGGGGCCTTATTTTTAGCATCCTTAGTTATAAATCGTAACTGTCCCGGTGATGAATCATCAAATGTTAATATTAATGGTGTCCGGCCTTTCACTACCTTAACTCTATTTTTCAGAAAATCGTCAAGCCTGACCAAGCTGTAACCTTTATCATAAAACCGTTGAAGGTCTTTTCTGAAATTCTCCGGTGTCCTTGTCCATCTCGCCTCAGGATAACCTATCTTGTGATATTCAAGTATCATAATCTTTCCATTGCCATAATGGTTATCAGTGAGAATACTTTCACTCCTTACTGATATTGATGAAAGGCAAATAAATATAAACAAGAATCCAAGAATGAATCTATGTGTCCCTCTATTCAACGGCATGTATTCCCTCCTATTATATTATCAGTAATGATTCCGATTATAATTTTTGTAAATACAATTGAGGCTCTTGCAAAAGTCTCTGTCATCCCCGAAATCCTTTATCGGGGATATGATTTTCTATTAAAAAATAATAGATTCCCGCTAAAAACATGCGGGAATGACAGCATTTTGGGACTTTTGCAAGAGCCTCAATTATAGATGTATTTTTCTAATTGCTACCGCATATACGGTAATATATAATGTTCATGTAATATTAAATGGATACAAAACCTTCTCATAACAGATTCTCTTATTATGCCGGATTAATATTGTCCTTTGCAGGCATATCCTCCATCATCCTCGGACTTGTTGTTCTTTATGGATGGCATACAGGCAATGATACCATCGTACGTATTGATCCTTCCTTTCCTGTAATGTCGTACAATACTGCCTTCTTCTTTATACTTTGCGGTGCAGGTCTCCTGGGGATGACCTTAGGATGGATGTTATTCTCAACAGTTACAGTGTCCATGGTTTTAATAATCAGCCTTGTCACTATTGCAGAGTATATTACAGGAAATGACCTGATCATAGATAAATTATTCATACACCCTTCCTTACATGAAAAGATACAATACCCAGGAAGGATGCCTCCTAATACTGCTTTAAACTTTTTACTGACAGTGGTGTCTATCTATGTATTATCACTCATTAGAAGACAGAAGGCATTTCGGGTATCCCATTTTATCACAGGAATACTCGGCTCGCTGATAAATACTTTTGCATGCATAACCATCTTTGGATACATAACAGGTCTTACAGGGATTTATAACTGGGGTTATTTTAGCGGGATGGGTATGACTCTTATGGCCTCTGCAGGATTTCTAATGCTCGGCTCAGGTATAGTGGTATCGGCATGGAATGACGGATGGACAGAAAAGGCAGGAACTCCCAAATGGCTTCCTCACGCCATAGTAATATGTCTGCTGACAGTTACATTAAATATCTGGATGGCATTAAATTCTGAATATGGCATTGACTTATACCATCCATTAGATGATGTAATAATGCTATTAGGTGTATTTGCTTCATTACTGCTGGCCGTTGTTGTTTACTTCTACCAGCGATTAAAGATCAATTCAAAGAATGTTGAAGATACAAACACCCATCTGAGAGTTGAAATAGAAGTACGAAAACAGACTGAACAACATCTGAAGAAGGCACAGCAGATTGGAAGGATGGGAAGCTGGGAGTGGAACATTGTCACCAATAACCTTTCATGGTCTGAGAATATTTTCCATATATTTGGATTGGCCTTTTCAGAGTTTGGTGCAACTTATGAGGCATTTCTAAATTCCGTACACCCTGCTGACAGGGATTTTGTTATAAAATCAGTAAATGAGGCTTTGTACGAAAATAAGCCCTACAGCATTGACCATCGAATTGTACATCCTGATGGGACGTTGAGGGTTGTTCATGAGCAGGGAGAAGTAACGTTCGACGATAATAAGCCTGTGATGATGCTTGGAACAGTACAGGATGTTACAGAAGAATGGCTGCTTAGGGAAGATATCCGTAAGTCTGAAGAACAATACCGCACACTGTTTGAAGAATCCAAAGATGGGATATTTACAACTTCCATATCCGGAGAAATATCGGATGCAAACCCTGCATTTGTTGAGCTTATAGGTTATTCATCTAAGGATGAGGTAATCAGGTTATGCACAGTTAAAGACCTCTATAATAATCCTGAAGATAGGAATAAATTTATCACAGAGATAAAAAAGCATGGATTCATAAATGATTTTGAAGTAACTATAAAGAGAAGGGACGGGAAACTTATTCAGGTTTTAGCTACAGCAAACAGCATAGTTGATAAAAATGGCTGCATATTAGGATTCAGAGGGATTGTTCATGACATGACAGAATATAACATGCTCGAACAACAGTTGATTCAGTCTCAAAAGATGGAGGCAGTGGGACAGCTTACCGGCGGCATAGCACATGATTTTAATAATATGCTGACTGCCATGGTCGGCTATATGAGCCTTCTTAAATTGAAATTAAGCGATAACATGCCTCTCACAGGTTATGTTGACAAGGTACTTACCATAACTGATAAGGCATCTGAGCTGATACAAAGTCTAATGATCTTCAGCAGAAAACAGGAGGTAAGCTATAGTCTGTTAGAGTTAAATAAATTTATAAATGAATCCTCAAACCTGATCTCAAAGCTTGTTAAAGAAGATATTGAATTCAAGGTAATACCTGCAGGAGAAGAGTTAATCATTTCTGCTAACAGCGGGCAGATATTACAGGTTCTTATGAATCTTGTGAAAAACTCAGTAGATGCAATACACTCAAAAGGGGCAATATCAATATCAGTTGAGACAATCCTTTTGAATAACGATTTCATGAAGTCTTATGGTTACGGGAAAGCCGGAAAATATGCATGTATTTCTGTAACAGATAATGGTATAGGGATAACCGAAGATTCGAGAAATAAGATTTTTGAACCCTTCTTTACAACGAAAGATGTGGGAAAAGGTACAGGACTCGGGCTTGCTGTTGTCTACGGCATAATCAAAGGACATAACGCATATATTGATGTCACAAGCATGGAGGGGAAGTGCACAACTTTTAAAATATATTTCCCTGTTATTGAACAGCCCTATATTAAAACAGAGCAACTTGCAAAATTATTACCCGTTAAAGGAAATGAAACAATACTGATCGCAGAAGACGACGAGGATATACAGGAGGTTATGAAGAGTGTGCTTGAAGAATCGGGCTATAAAATAATAATTGCAATTGATGGCCACGATGCCGTGAATAAGTTAAGGGAAAACCGCAATGCAATCAATCTTATTATCCTGGATGTTATAATGCCTAAGAAAAACGGCGGAGAGGTTTACAAAGAGATCAGAGAAATATCGCCTCAAATCAAGACCATCTTTATCAGCGGTTATACAAAAGACATCTTTGAAAACCGGGAAAACCGGCAATTCCCGGAAAAAGACTATGTTCTTATGGAAAAACCTGTTAAACCATTGGAGCTGGCAAGGAAGGTGAAGGAAGTGCTGGGGGGCTGAACCAACCCCATCCCCACCCTAACCCTCCCCTTGAAGGGGAGGGAGTCTTTGTTGTGCTTACCTCTCCCCTTGAAGGGGAGGGGTAAATCATAGCACCCTCTCCCACCTATTGCTTAATCTTAATCGTAGTATTAATCTTACTTCTGCTCACTGCTCACCTCTAAACCTTTCCACAATCTCTGTAATCAACACCTCTTCCTGTGTCTTATTCTTCATGTCCCGCAATACCGCTATGCCCTTTGATAGCTCATCCTCTCCTATAATTAGAACAAATCTTGAATTAAATTTATCAGCCTTGCGCATCTGGCTTTTCAGACTCCCGCCGTCGTAGTCAGTGATTGCTGAGATGCCTTTTATATGCAACCGGTGTATTATTTGAAATGCCTTTTCCTGTGCCTTTTCCCCGAGTGCTGCAATGAATACATGCGGTGTTTGTGGTATAACAGAGCTGTTGTCGAAATTGGTGATAATCCTCTCGAATCCTATGGAAAAACCTATTGCAGGTGTGGCTGGGCCGCCGAGGTCTTTAACAAGTGAATCATATCTGCCGCCTGCGGCAACTGCATTCTGTGCACCTAATGCACTGCTCACAAACTCAAATGTAGTGCGGGTGTAATAATCAAGCCCCCTAACAAGCCTCTGGTTAATACGATAAACAACACCGGCAGTTTTCAGGGAATCCTGAAGAAGATTGAAATGACTTAGACAGTCGCTACACAGATAATCAAGTGTCTTTGGCGCATCTTCTGCAATTGGATGACAGTGGGAGGATTTGCAGTCAAGAATCCTCAAAGGATTTAAGTCAAACCTCCTCTGACAGTTTTCGCATAATTGACTCAGCTTATCTGAGAAGAACTTCCTTAATGCTTCTCTGAATGCCGGCCTGCACTGCGGGCATCCAATACTGTTTACCTGTAATTCCACCCCTTTAATATTCAGGGACTTGAAAAACCGGTCAAGCATATAGAGCATTTCTGCGTCTATCCTCGCACTGCTGAATCCGAATACCTCTGCCCCGATCTGATAAAACTGCCTGTAGCGGCCGGCCTGCGGCCTCTCCCTCCTGAACATGGGGCCGATATAGTAGAGTTTTGAAAATGGGGTGGATTGAGAGATATTGTGTTCTATATAAGAACGTACGACTGATGCAGTCCCTTCAGGCCGCAAGGCGACCTTTTTCCCGTCCCTGTCGTCAAAGAGATACATCTCCTTTTCAACAATATCCGTAGTCTCACCGATACTCCGCAGGAACAATTCTGATGATTCTAAAACAGGTATGATAATCTCTGAATAACCGAAGGTATGGAATATATCGCGTGCCTTATTCTGTATATACTGCCATACTATTGCCTCATCCGGCAGGACATCTTTAACACCTTTAATTCCCTGAATTTTTTGCATGAAAAAACTATAACCCCATCCCCACCCTAACCCTCCCCTTGAAGGGGAGGGGACTCTTTATTGCTTACCCCTCCCCTTGATGAAGAGAGAATATTTATTGCTACCTCTTCCCTTTAAGGGAAAGAAAAATCATAGCGCCCTCTCCCTCAGGGAGAGGGTCCGGGTGAGGGTGGGGTTTATCTTGCCTCTTATGTCTTTATTTCTGTTCACTGTTCACTATTCACTGCCGGTTGCCGTAATCATAAACAATCTGCCGCCCATAAACTCACCGACTATTTTGTCTCCGACTTTCAGACCCGACGGCATGGTAAAGTTGTTGTTACGCATGACCATAACGCCTTCATACAGCATCATATTGATCTTTTTCAGGTAACCTTCTTTCACTGTAATAATGCGAAGGGCATTGTTAATCTCTACAACCTCTCCTTCTACTTTTCCAGCCCCTGTTTCATTACCATGGTATATCGTTGTCAGGTCAAAGTTCCTTACAGGATTATTATCAGCAGGCGGCGTACCGGCTGTGACAAATACAATCTCTGCCCCAATTGTGGGACAAATTTCACTGCCGGATGTGTATGTGTACGTCCAAACTTTATATTGAGTGCCTGGTTCCATAGCTGCCTCCGGTGTAATGGTCTCTTTGTCGCCTTCCCATACTACTTTACCCCCAAGTCCCCATTCTGTTGTAAGAAGGGTACCAAGACCATAGCGGCCGCCTGCAATATTTATTGATTCAAGATTGGTTTTATAGTCAAAAACACCTGTTGACATTTTAAACGTGGTTTTGTCCCATGTAAGAATTATTGGAGATGCAGGATCTATGTTCTTTGAATTGTTAGATGGTTGAGAAGATATTATTTTAACTGGTGGGGGACATGCGGCAAAACTGTTAAGGGAAGAGAATAAGAGGATTACTATTACAGCAATTTTATAATTGAATAGTTTCATGTGCCCCCTTAGCTCACCCTCCCCCTAACCCCCTCCCGTCAAGGGAGGGGGAATAAACTTAGCACCCTCTCCCCCGGCGGGAGAGGGTCCGGGTGAGGGGGCCTTATTTTCTTCCTTCTTTTAACTGTTTACTGCTTACCGCTTACTGTTTACTATTTTATGTTATCGAATCTGCAAGAATAGTTACGTTATTTTTCAGCACTTCCAAAAAACCGCCGTTGAGTGTCATTGTGGTTTTTGAACCGGATGCATCTGTAATCTCCAGTTTCCCTGTTTTCAGGCTTGTAATAAGCGGGGCGTGGTCCGCAAGAACACCAAGGTATCCAAGGTCACCAGGGGCAATAATAGAAGTCACCTCAGCTTCATAAGCAATCTTTTCAGGTGTAATAATAATCAATTTAAAAATCTTTGCCATATATACCCGATTCTGTTTTCTGCCTTCTTGTTTCTAACTTCTAACTTCTTGCTTCTAATCTGTTACCTGCTACCTGCTTACTGCTAACTGTTCACTGTCTTTTATACTCCTGCCTTTAACTTCTCTGCCTTTTCCAAGACCTCTTCAATCGGGCCTACCATGTAGAATGCCTGCTCAGGAATATCATCTACTTTTCCCTCGATGATCATCTTGAAGCCCTTTATTGTATCTACTAATTTGACATATTTACCAGGTGTACCTGTAAATGCCTCAGCCACGAAGAATGGCTGTGACAGATATTTCTGAATCTTTCTTGCACGGTTAACGGTCTGCTTATCTTCTTCTGATAGTTCATCCATTCCAAGTATTGCAATAATATCCTGCAGATCTTTGTATCTCTGAAGTATTTTCTGTATATTACGGGCTACTGTATAATGTTCTTCACCAATTATTTTTGGGTCCATAATCCTGGATGTAGAATCAAGCGGGTCAACAGCAGGATAAATACCCATCTCAGAAATAGCCCTTGACAGAACTGTTGTGGCATCCAGATGTGTAAATGTAGTAGCCGGTGCCGGGTCAGTAATATCATCTGCCGGAACATATATAGCTTGAACTGATGTAATGGAGCCCTTATTAGTTGAGGTAATCCTCTCCTGCAGCTCACCCATTTCTGTTCCAAGGGTTGGCTGATAACCTACTGCTGAGGGCATTCTTCCGAGGAGGGCTGACACCTCTGAACCTGCCTGAACAAACCTGAAGATATTATCAATAAACAATAACACGTCCTGATTCATCTCATCACGGAAATACTCGGCAATTGTCAGGCCTGATAATGCTATACGGAGTCTTGCTCCCGGTGGTTCATTCATCTGCCCGAAGACCAGAGATGTCTTGGTTAAAACACCTGACTCACTCATCTCAAGGTATAGGTCATTTCCCTCTCTTGTCCTTTCTCCCACGCCGCAAAATACTGAATATCCCCCATGTTCTGTGGCAATATTCCTGATAAGCTCCATGATGATAACGGTCTTTCCAACCCCTGCTCCACCGAACAGACCGATCTTACCCCCTTTTGCATAAGGGGCAAGAAGGTCAACAACCTTTATACCTGTTTCCAGTATTGTTGTAACAGGAACCTGTTCTTCAAAGGTAGGGCTTTCTCTATGTATTGGCCAGCGATTTTCAGGGTTAGCAACAGGCCCCTTCTGATCGATTGTTTCGCCAAGCAGATTAAATATCCTGCCGAGTGTCTGCTCTCCAACCGGCATAGAAATGGGGCCGCCAAGGTCAAGTGCCTTCATCCCTCTAATAAGACCGTCTGTTGAAGACATGGCCACGCAACGTACAATGTCATTCCCCAAATGCTGTGCCACTTCAACCACGAGGTTAATCCCCTTGTCCTTATCCTCAATCCTGATTGCATTCAAAATCGGGGGAAGGCTTTCCTGCTTAAAACGCACATCTACAGTAGGCCCAATCACCTGCACAATCGTTCCGTAATTCATTTCTCCTATACCTCCTTTTAATCAGTGAATAGTGAATAGTGAATAGAAACAACCTGCTTCTCATCACCATTTACCATTCTCTATTTACCATTCACTACTTCAACGCTTCTGCTGAAGTAACTATTTCCGTTATCTCCTTTGTAATGGCTGCCTGACGGGCCTTGTTACGCATGAGGGTTAGCCGGTCAATCATGTCCGTTGCATTATCAGTAGCAAGTTTCATCGCCATCATCCTTGAGGCACTCTCTGAAGTAAAAGACTCTGCCATTGACATATATATCTTAGTGGAAATATATTTTGGGAGCAGTTTTTCAAAAATATCTTTTACCCCCGGCTCAAATATATACTTTATACCTTCATCCCCATAAGACCCTTTTGTCTCCGCCTCTTTTGGGGGTTCAATATTCAGAAACTTCACCATTGTCGGCTTATATGAAAGGACCGATCGGTAGGATGTATATAACAGATGTACCTCGTCAAGCTCCCCATTAAGATAATAACCTGTGAGCCGGCTGGTAATATCCTCAACCCTCTTATAATCAAGCTTTCCACCCATATCCGTTATCTGATCCAATATCTCGACATTTCTTTTTCTGAAATAATCAAATCCTTTTTTGCCGATGAGTATCAGCTTTGAACTGCCGCTGTTATGCCCTTTTAAAAACGCTTCAGCCTTCAGGATTATATTTGTATTATATGAGCCGCACAGCCCCCTGTCAGAGGTTATCAGCACCAGCCCCCTGTTTTTTACCTCTCTTGCCTCAAAAAAAGGATGGGCAAACTGCCCTGTCTGTGATAACCTGCCGAGCAGCTCTTCCAGTTTTGTGGAATAAGGCTTTGCCTGAAGCATCTTCCCCTCAGACTTTTTCAGCCTTGAGGCGGCAACCATTTGCATGGTACGGGTGATCTGCTTGGTCTTTTGAGATCCTAAAATCTTTCTTCTGATCTGCCTGATAGTAAGCATTAGCTCTTTTTATCCATCCACCTTTTCTTAAAGGAATCTATTGCAGCATCCAGTCTTTTTGCTATATCATCTGATAGCACCTTACTCTTTCCTAATTCATGGCCTATATCAGGAAACTCCTTATCCATAAACTCTATAAATGCCTTTTCAAAACTACGTACATCACCGGCAGGGATCTCATCAAGATACCCCTTTGTACCGGCATATATAATCATTACCTGCTTTTCCAAAGGAACAGGTTCATACTGGTCCTGCTTCAGTATCTCAACCATCCTTTCGCCGCGTATAAGCTGTGCCTGCGTTGACTTATCGAGATCTGAACTAAACTGGGCAAATGCCGCAAGCGACCTGTACTGTGCGAGATTAAGACGAAGGCTTCCGGCCACCTTTTTCATGGCCTTTGTCTGTGCGTTACCGCCGACCCTGGAGACTGAAAGACCGACATTGATAGCGGGCTTTACACCTGCATAAAAAAGGTCTGCCTCAAGATAAATCTGTCCGTCAGTGATGGATATTACATTTGTAGGAATATACGCCGACACGTCACCTGCCTGCGTCTCAATAATCGGCAGTGCTGTCAGCGACCCGCCGCCTAACTCATTCTTTAATTTTGCAGCCCTTTCAAGGAGCCTTGAGTGCAGATAGAAAACATCACCGGGATATGCCTCTCTCCCCGGAGGACGTCTGAGGAGCAGTGACAACTGCCTGTATGCCTGTGCATGCTTTGAGAGATCATCATACATAACTACCACATGCTTACCGTTATACATCAGTTCTTCACCTATTGCACAGCCTGTGTACGGGGCAATGTACTGCATGGAGGCCGGTGCATCAGCAGTTGCAGAAACAATTGTTGTATACTCCATAGCGCCATACTTTTCCAGAATCTTTGCAACTGCAAGGACATTACCTGCCTTTAACCCGATTGCAACATATATACAATATACGCCGGAATTCTTCTGATTTATTATTGTATCTATAAGAACGGTTGTTTTACCGGTCTGCCTGTCTCCGATTATAAGCTCTCTCTGTCCCCTGCCTATCGGGATCATACCATCTATGGCCTTAATACCAGTCTGAACAGGTTCTGTAACAGGCTGCCTCTCAACAACATTAGGCGCCTTGCCCTCTAGTGGACGATACTTGTCGGTTACAATAGGCCCCTTGCCGTCAATAGGTCTGCCGAGTGCATCAACGACCCTTCCGACAAGCGCCTCACCGGCAGGGACACGTGCAATATTCCCTGTTCTTTTAACAGTATCCCCTTCTTTAATGTAAGTATCTTCTCCAAAAAGGATAACACCTACATTATCCTCTTCAAGATTAAAGATCATGCCGACTACGTCGCCGGGAAATTCTACCAGCTCCCCTGCCATTGCATCCTCAAGCCCGTAGATTCTGGCAATACCGTCTCCTACCTGGAGGACTGTACCGACACTTTCCATGTGGAGTTCTGATTCAAACTTCTCCAGCTCCATCTGGATTATAGAACTTACTTCTTCTGGTTTTAACGCCATAATGCTATCTCCCTTTCAAATTACCACTAACCCTTATAAAGCCGACATGGCAGAAGCCATATCCTTAAGCTGTTTCCTTACACTACCATCAATAATCATATTAGGGGTCTTTATAACAACCCCGCCGATTATGCTCTCATCAACATAAAAGGATAATGCTGCCTTCTTTTTCATTATCCTTTCAACAGCAGCATCAAGCTTCTCTCTCAGCACTGTATCTAACGGTGAGGCAGTAAGTACATCTGCCCTGTGGATCGTCTTCTCAATATCATAAAGCCTCTGATACTCCTCTGCAATCTCTGTAAGGTAAGCGAGCCTGTATTTTGTTCCAAGCAGTAGAACAAAATTTACAGAGGTTTGGGAGAGCAGCGGAGATAGTGTCTTTCTGACAAGTTTAAATCTTTCTTCCTTTGCTATATGAGGACTTTCAAGGAACCTCTTGAGGTTAGGGTTTTCATAAAGCAGTTTCCTAAGGAATATAAGCTCCTCAAGTACCTTGTCCATCTCACCTGTTTTCTCTGCTACAGATAGAAGGGCATTGGCATATCTTTCAGCAATAATTCTGGATTTCACTTTTGTCTTACCTTACTTTACACTTTCCAGATTTTCTATAAAACCCATCACCAGATTTTTATGCCGGCTGTCATCAAGGTCCTCTTTCAGAATCTTCTCCGCCGCTTTTATAGCAATGTTTGCCATCTGGCTCCTGAGCTCCATCCTTGCCTTGGCTACTTCAATCTCTATGTTCGCCTTAGCCTTCTCTATTGCCTTATTTGCATCTTCCCTTGCCTTATCCTGTATCTCTGCCGCTATCCTCTGCCCCTCAGAAATAGCCTCCTGTATCTTCTGCCTTGAATGATTATCAATGTCAGCAAGTTTGCTTTTATAATCTTCTTCGAGCCGGGCTATTTCTGATTTTACACGTTCGATAGTATTAAACTCAGAGGCTATCTTATCCCTTCTTTCATCAAGAAGAGACAGGAGAGGCTTCCATGCAAATTTCTTTAACAGAAAAAGGAGTATTATAAAGCCGAATGCCTGAGTGAGTATCTGTTGAATTTCAAGATTCAATTCTCAATCCCTCTTTTTATTATCCGCCAATTTTACCTTGAAGAATCAGAACAGTTAATAGTGCATAGATTGTCAATGCCTCAATAAAGGCTGCTCCTATGACCATTGCTGTCTGGATCTTTCCTGCTGCTTCCGGTTGTCTGCCTATAGCCTCCATAGCAGCACTAACCGCCTTCGACAATCCAAAGGCTGAACCTATCGCTGCTAATGAAAAACCTATTGGTAATGTTAACCCTAACGCTGTTTGAAAGTCCATCGAACTCTCCTCCTTTCCTAAATGTTGTTTTTATTCTTGCTTCTACCTTCTTGCTTCTTGCTTCTGACTTCTTACATCTGCTGCCTGCTTACTATTCACTATTCACTGTCTTTTAGTGATGTTCCTCCTCATGCGGCAGCATAGACATTATATAAATTGTGCTCAACATGGAGAACACGAGCGCCTGTATAACACTTGTTATAATAGCCAATAGCATAAAAGGGATCTGAAACGGCAGACCGACTGGGGTCTTCCCTAAAAAGCTCAGTGCTACAATACCAAGCGATACAAAGACACCGATAAGTGAGTCCTCACCGAACATATTCCCATAAAGCCTGAGGGAGAGACTCATAGGTTTAATAAACTCTTCCACTACATGCAGAGGGAACATGAGAGGTATAAAACAGTAACCTGTGATATCCTTTGGATTGCCGAGCAGATGAAAGAAATATCCCCCAATCCCATTCCGTCTTATGCCGGTGTACTGAACATAGAAAAAGACAGTTATGGCTAACCCTACTGTTGTATTGAGGCTGGATGAAGGCGCCTTTAATCCTGGAACTATTCCGCATATATTTAACATAAAGATATATATAAAGAGTGTGCCTATAAAAGGTGTAAACGCCCTGCCATGATGGCCTAACACCCCGTGTGTAATATTATCAAGGCTCTCAAGCACCATCTCCACAAAATTCTGCCATTTCCCCGGCATCATGGCCCTGTGCCTTGCAGCAAATCTTGCAAAAACCGCAAGGGCAATAATAATCAACCCTGAGAAGAAGGCATTCTCATTATGATGGAGAAATTCAACAAAAGAATTCTCCTTAAAAAGCTCATGCAGGAGACTAATTATATTGGCAACTTCCGGTGTTGCGCTATGCGCCTCTGCCATACCCCTTGGACCTTTCTAAAGAAACCCCGCCGGTTAAATATCCACCGACAGCTCTTAGAATAAATACCATTAATAACAAAGAAAAACCTAATATTATCCCATAAAGGGAAACATGCGTATACTTTATGACAATATAACCTGCTCCAAAAAGTGCAGGAAATTTCAACATGTCTGATATAAGACCGCGTGTCTTTTGTGACTCATTAGACGGGACAAGATAATTTGATACCTTAAACAATAAATAAACATTAATAATATTCCATATTGCCCCTGCCAGAAAACCAAGGGTAAAGTTTGTACCAAGATACAATTGCACAAATGGGGCAAAAATAATTGTAACTACTAATGCTGTTTTTAATGACCTTATTATAAAATTATGTCCTATAGTCATTTAATATTTTTCCCTGCCTTAATTATTGTTGCAATTACCTGCCGGATACTTGCGGCTAATCCAAAGCCTGTTAATATAGCCATCAGCCACGGTGTTGTGCCGAATTTTTTATCTAAATAACTCCCTGCAAAATACCCTATTGCCGGTCCTGATAATAATAAAGCAGGGATAGTAGTAAGTAACCCTATCTGGCGGGTAAAACGGTATTTCTCCTCATCCCCGTTTTTCACCAACGCCCCCCTTACTGCAAAAATAACCCCAAAATCTAACATCTAATAATCATGTTTGTCAACACTTTTCTTTTTTCAAAAAAATAATTTGTTTTTTTAATCTTATTAATAAAGGGATTGCTGTAGATACCCACGTCAAAAGGGTTTCAAACAGACTCGGACTTACAAATAATGAAGACCCTGTAAAAATAGAAAAGGACCTGATAATGTTGCTTTATATTTTAAAAGGTTCTTCTCTTTCAAAATCAGGGCAGTAATAATCTTTGCTTGAATAGTCCTGCACCCAGCCGTTTTCAAGATGATACTTGTCAAGCCATTCCAGCACCTTTTCATATTCACGTTCTCTTATCGGTCTTGAAAGGAGCGGGTATTTTCCTGCTTTGTGAGCAGGGAAGTATTGGGACATTGTGCTCAGGTATGTTACTCTTCCAATCTCTTCACTGATAAATTTAAGGCTCTCCCCGCTGTCTGAAAGGTCATTGGGCAACACGAGGTGTCTTATTAAAATGCCTTTTACAGCAATCCCATCTTCATCAATTACAAGGTCCCCCACCTGCTGTTTCATTTCTATCAAAGCGGCCCTGTTATGTCTTACATAATCTTTTGCCTTTGAGTATTGCCTTGCGTACTTGTTATTGCTGTATTTTATATCCGGCAGGTAAATATCAATGATACCATCAAGCAGTTTAAGGGTCTGCAATGAATCATATCCGTTAGTGTTGTATACAAGAGGGAGCCTGAGTCCCTCCAGTGCCGCAATCTCAACGGCCTTAACAATCTGTGCAGGGAAGTGTGACGGTGAGACGAAATTGATGTTGTGGCACCCCATAGACTGAAGCTCAAGCATCATTTCTGCAAGCCTGTCAATGCTGACCTCGTTTTTCTTTAATGAACTAACAGGTTGAGAAATCTGGTGGTTCTGGCAGAAGACACATCGCAGGTTACAGTTCCCAAAGAAGATTGTGCCTGAGCCCCTTGTCCCGGACAGCACCGGTTCTTCCCCAAAATGGGCACAGTAACTTGATACTATAGGGAGATAACCTGAACGACAGAAACCATGCTCATCTCTTGTGCGGTCAACACGACAGTCTCTGGGGCAAAGGGTACAGTCTGTCAGAATATCTTCAAGTATCGCCGCCCTCCTGCTGAGTTCGCCTGAATGGAGGAGATTAAAATATGATGGAATGTGGGATGTTCGCATATATATTGTTCAAATTTATTTTATCAGAATACAGATGTTAACGTAAGCCTGAAATCTGCGAGATAAGGGGATTCAAGGGCATCCGCTTCATTGGTTCTTTCTCATTTTGAGTGGGTAAACCATCTTCCGTAATGAATAACATTTTCTTTTTCCCCTCCCTTGACGGGGAGTATAATGCTCCCCATTGTCAAGACAAAAAAATGGGTTTATTAAGGTGGATCATTTTAACCTGCACTTGTTATAGTTGAACCCACTATTTCAAAATATATCTCCCTTGGGGTTCTGTATCCAAGAGACTGATGTAGTCTT
>JACRGV010000133.1 GCA_016212215.1 Nitrospirota bacterium | reverse complement strand
TATATAAAAATCATTCCTGAAACAGTTTCATCGCACCACTTAATTATTAAAACCAACGAAACTACAAAGGGTATTAAATACCTGCTTCCCTTTTCAAAGATAATTACATGGGATTGATATAATGGACTGTGAACGGTTACGCTTAACCTAAACTATTCGCGCCATTGCTCTACTCGACAAAGGACAATGAAAACCCCACCCTCACCCTAACCCTCTCCCTGAGGGAGAGGGGGCTATGTTGATTCCCTCCCCTTCAAGGGGAGGGGTAGGGTGGGGATGGGGTTTATTTTCGGATGAACCCCCATGAGCCTTCGGCTCACAAAGGGAAATGAAAATCAGCGGGACAGGAATGTCCCGCCTATTCTCGTTGATATGGATAGGCGGGGTTTTCTTACCCCGCCGGAAGAGATTTTAGGGTGAACACAAAGGAGACAAACTATGCTTAAAACAAAACAAGTTATCTTAATGACAGTGTTATTTATCTTATTCCTGCCGGTCTTTGTTCATGCAGGGGGAGGTGTGGTGGACCTGCCGAAGACAGGGCAGACGACCTGCTATGATTCTATTGATGGAACAGCGATCCCATGTGCCGGAACCGGTCAAGATGGAGATATTCAGGCGGGTGTTGCCTGGCCCAGTCCTCGTTTTACAAATAACGGTGATGGTACTGTTACCGACAACCTCACCGGCCTGATGTGGACACAGGATGGGAATGCACCAGGCCCGTTCTCATGTTCTCCTACTGCGGATAAAACTTGGCAGGGGGCATTGGATTATGTGGCTTGCCTTAATTCCAATAGTTACCTCGGTTATACCGACTGGCGCTTATCCAATGTGAATGAGCTTGAGAGCCTAATCAATTCAGAACAAAACAATTCGGCCGCATGGCTAAACACGCAGGGATTCAGCAATGTGCCTTCTAATATTTACTACTGGTCGTCCACTTCCCTAGCTTTTAGAACTTCTGGCGCGTGGGCCGTTGGTTTGGACCAGCCAAATGTGTTCAACTCCGGTAAGTTATTCAAAAACTGGATGTGGCCAGTACGTTCCGGACAATTGGGTTTGGTAGAATTATGGAAGACAGGTCAAACTACCAGTTATGTACCGGGAGACGATGGAGATATTCAGGCAGGGGCAGCTTGGCCAAGTACAAGGTTCACTATTAGTGGGGACTGTGTGACAGACAATCTGACTGGCCTGATGTGGGCAAAGAATGTTAATCTTTCCGGGTTTGCTATGTCATGGCAACAATCGTTAGATTTTAGTAATGGGCTGAGTTTATGCGGTTACACAGACTGGCGCCTTCCAAACAGGAAAGAGCTACATAGCCTTACTGATTTCTCACAACGTAATCCTGCTCTGCCATCAGGTCATCCATTCCTGAGTGTGCAACCTGGCTGCTATTGTGCCTATTGGTCGTCTACTTCCGGCGCTGGCTACTCGACGAACTTTGCATATACAGTCAATATATTTGATGGTAACGTGAGCGGTGCTGTTAGGACAAACAACAACTATGTGTGGCCAGTACGTGGGAACTTAATTCACTCAATAACTGGTAGTATAACAGAAAACGGAGTTGGGCTTGAGAGTGTAAACATGAACCTCACCGGCGATTCCTCATCCACGACGACCACGGCAACGGATGGTACATACAGCTTCACAAATCTTGCAGATGGCAGCTATACAGTTACACCATCCATGAGCAACTATAATTTTACGCCTCCAAGCCGGTCAGTTACCTTAGCCGGTGCTGATGTATCTGCTCAGGATTTTGTTGCTACATGTATTCAGCATACCTACTATCATGATCTGGATGGTGACACGTATGGTAATGCCGTTGATACTATTCAGTCTTGTACACAACCGTTCGGATATGTAACAAACAGTGCTGACTGCAACGACAGCAGTGCATCAGTAAATCCTGACGCTGTCGAGGTCTGTAATGGTATTGATGAAAATTGCAATGGACAGATAGATGAGGGTTGTATTCCTGATTTAATAGTCACTATCCTGACAACCCCATGGACAACACTCCCCGGTCAGTCCATCTTGCTATCTGATACTACAAAGAATCAGGGTACTGCCGATGCAGGCGCCTCAACTACAAAGTTCTACTGGTCTGCCAATGCATTTCTGGATAATAGTGATGTCCTGCTTGGAACCAGGTCTGTCCCTTCCCTTGCCGCAGGTGCAATAAGTTCAGGGAGTACGTCAGTGACTGTACCTTCACCCTTAACATGTTCAGGTATGACAACATTCTACATCATATCAAAGGCAGATGCAGACGGGGTTGTTGCTGAATCCAATGAGAACAACAATAAAAGGAACAGAATTATCAAGGTAGGCCCTGACCTCATTATTCCGGTACTCACAGCCCCGTTAAATGCAGGTGCAGGTAAAACCATAAGTGTAGGTGATACCACAAAGAACATTGGCGGATGTACAGCAGGTGCCTCAACTACAAAGTTTTACTTGTCTGCTGACACCATATTAGATTCAGGTGATACACTGCTTGGAAGCAGGGCAGTGCCGTCCATTACATCCGGTGCAATAAGTTCTGGAACCACTTCCGTAACAATCCCTGCCGGTACGGCAACCGGCAAATATTTCATCATAGCATGGTCTGATGCAGATAGTGTTGTTGCTGAGACTTATGAGGGGAATAATAAAAAGGTAAGGGCTATTAACATACTCCCTGACCTGATAGTCTCTATCCTGTCCGCCCCCAATACAGCAAGCGCAGGAGCTACGATAACAATCTCTGAAACAACAAAGAACATCGGCGGTAGTACTGCTGCGGCATCAACAACTAAATTTTATTTTTCTACAAATACGACTTATGACACAGGAGATACATTGCTCGGCAGCAGGTCAATACCCTTTCTTGGTGCAGGGGCAACAGATTCCGGAGGCACTTCTGTAACCATTGCAGCAGGTACATTAAGCGGTACATACTATATCATTGGGAGGGCAGACGCAGATGCGGTAGTGGCTGAGACAAATGAGAGCAACAATAATAAGTACAGGTTGATAACTGTGCCGTAATAACAGTTCCGATAATAAACCCACTCACAATGTCCATCATATTGGAGGGGGAGGAAGATTTCCTCTCCCTCTGTGAGTAATTCTATAATCTACATATTCAGAGAAAAATATATTGCGTTACGTAATTCAAACAACTTCTCTTTTGATAAGGTAGTAATTAACGATCCGATCCTTTCTTTTGAAACTGTCTGAATGTGATCACAGTTAACAGCACAATCAGTGTGCATCCCATCTTTTTTTGATAACAGCACTTCGCTTGGTATGTCTCTGATGGTGGTGGTTATTGGTGCGACTGTTACCTCCCCCAAATATTCCAATACAGAGTTCCTTGTTAAAATAACTACAGGGCGTTTTTTATCGGGAATCTTGAACTTGTACCATCTTACCTCACCCCGGTTCACTAATCACCCCATTCCTGTTCGGATTCCCAAACTCTGAATTCCGTTTTGCCGGCAGGATTATGCCGGTATCCTTTTTTATGCCTTTTCTCAAGGTTCTCTGTTTTTACCCGCTTGATAGCATCCTGCAATGCCTTACGTGTAAATGCTGAACGGGTTGTCCTAAGTTTCTTAACAACCATGTCAACAGCCTCCACCAGTTCATCATCTAAAGTCATTTGAATTGTTCTCATAGACACCTCATAAAAATATAGTTATTTATAGCTATAATAATCAACATAAAAATTGAAGTCAATAGTTCGCCCCGAAAACAGAGATAGGATTTTATGGCATCTATTTAAGATCGATTAACGGGACTTTTTAAAGCACTCAGCCCCTCCTATCTCAGGAAGATGAGCGGTTACAGCTCTATCCGGCCACTAAAGAAGCATTTTCATTCATGCACCGGTGTTTTTGACAGCCCTATTCCATGCATCTTACTATTTATCAGTATAGTCTGCGTTTTTGCTGCCTCATGTAGTCATACTTAACTCAAAACACCTCTGCCTGATACGATTAAAGAGACTCGGCTAGATATGGGAAGGTTTTTACAGTTATGCCGGCATTGTCCCGTCTGATATAAGAGAAGGCTACGGCTTCTTCTTCCACATCGTCCCCACCCATCCTGACCTCGGAAATAAGTATGAGCTTGGCTTGATAAGGACTACGTATGTGGCGGCGAATGAAGTGGGGGTGTTGTAGAGTAATATTGAAAATACAATCAGGGGATATTGCAGATATGGGATGGGTCGCTCGGCTGAGATTTGTTTTCTGTTATACCGCAATAGCGGGGGAAGATCAATATTATGAGGAAATTATTTTAGATCCCGAACAAGTCAACAATTCAGGAAGGTTTGTTTATAAAGCATATTGGAGAATCTGATTGGTGACATTATAAAAGTATCTCACCGCATATAAATTCTATCTGCTTCTTTGCCACATCCCTTTTTATATTGTTCATGACCTCACCGAGTCTTTCCTTATTATAAATATCTATTAATTCATTGAGATAGCTTTCATCGGAGTAACTTCCTTTATTAAGTCTTTTAAGTAATGGTATCAGGTGATGTGGAAAATATTCGTTTAAGACCCTGTCCAGCTTCTCAGCATTCTCCCGTACTTCTTCATTACTGAAAAGATCAACAACTGTTTGTAACCTTTTCTTGGTCTTCAAGACCTCAGTGTGTGGTTTAAGTTTCAACTTTTCTGTTTGTATGGCTTCTTTAAAAATAGTTCTTAATTTATCAAGGTCAGAAAAGTATTTTTCTTTTCGAGCTTCATCAGCCTCAATCTCACGGCAATCATTCTCACATCTTAATTCATCTATAACCTGTGAGAAATCATCAATAATCTTCCCATCTCCAGTGGCTATAAAAAGCTTTGCGACATCACCAGCCTTGAAAAACCCATATGTGCCATCAAAGTATTTCCTCGTTTTTGCAGAGCGGAGTCCCAACTGCATCTTTTTTATCAAGGCCATATATTCAGGTCTGTCTTTCTCAAGCTGCTTGATCAGACTCTCTGCCTCATCATAAGAAAAACCAATATCTCTACCTTTTTCTACTTCCTCTATATCTCCATTTTCATAAATACAATACATTGCATCTTCATTAATTCGTTCACTGTCATCAAGTATCTTGTTGTCTTCACCAATATACCGGTGAATCTCTTCTATCCTTTGTTTCAGTATTCCCTTGAGGTTTATCTCCTTATCAATTTTATCCACAGGGAGGAAGTTTTTAATATGTATAACATCTGCCTCAGAGCCGATCCTGTCTACTCTCCCAGCCCTTTGAATAAGCCGTACAGGGTTCCAGTGCAAATCATAATTGATAATAACGCTGCAATCCTGCAGATTAAAACCCTCACTCAAGACATCGGTTGCAATCATAACATCTATTTTTTTAGAGCCGCTGTAATTATTGGCAATTGGGGCAAAATAAGAAGCCTTTTCAGGGATAGCAGAACCCGTATTGCTGGTCACATAATCAACATTTGAGATTTTATCTTTAAGCCTTTCATAAATGTAGTTAACTGTGTCTGCATATTCACTGAAAATAAGTATCTTTGTGTCAGCATTCTTACTTTTGATATCAGTTATAATTTCACAAAGTTTTTCGAACTTCTTGTCATCATCTTCCGGAATTGTATTGAGATCACCTTTTATTATTTCAAGCAGTTGTATGTCTGAAAGTATATCCTTTTTAAGTTTTTCGATGTTAAAGTCCTCAGTCCTGTAGTCACGTGTTATCTCTTCAATCTCTTCCCAGATGTCATCAAGCTCATGTCTGTAAATTGCATCTGCCGCCTTTTCACCAGCGGGTACAATACCTTTTTCATCAATGATTTTATAAAACCTGTGGTGAATCCTTAGAAGATTATCTATGGTCATTCTGAATGCATAGATGGAACTTTCAAGGCGTTTAAACAGGTTGACCTTATGGAAGACCCTCAGAGTCTTAATAACTTTTTTCAGGGCGATATAGGGTTCAATATCTTTTTTCCCCCCTACCACATAATCCCAGAGATTATATCTTGCAAACGTAAGTTGTTTAAGTGTTGTCTTTATCTTTTCATAAATATTGTGATATGTCTCATTAATATTATATGAAATTGTTCTAAGTCTTCTTTCAGGAAATACGAGGTCTTCGCTGTCTGAAGAATAAAATTTCTTTATATGTCTTCTTGTTCTTCTGATAAGTATATGTTTTAAAAGCTCCTGGATGGGGAAAATACCTTCCTCTGCCTTTGTGAACAGATTCCTAAGATGAGTCTCACCTTCTATGGGAAATATGTTTTCTTCTGTCTGACTGAAGAGCTTAATCTGGTTATAGATATTCCACACCGATGTATTCTGTGGTGTAGCAGTCATTAGAATTACCTGTTTATCTGCCAGAAAGGGTTGCAGCTCCTGATAACGCCTGGCCTTTGTGCTCCTGAAATGATGGCTCTCATCTATAAGCACTACTTCCCTGCTTTCATATCTTTTCAATATGCTCTCGTTATCGTATATTCCCCTGTAAATCATACCCCTCGATACAATCTCAGCATCTATCCTGAACCGTTCTTTAAATCCTCTCCACATCTCAATAAGTCCGGGAGGGGAGATTATAAGCGCCCTTTTATTCAGATGTCGTAAGAGTCCAGCACCTATAAAGGTCTTTCCCAGCCCGACTACATCACTTATAAAGACACCGTTATATTTATTCAGGATCTGGTAAGCCTGCATAATTGCAGCCTTTTGGAAGGAATAAAGCTGTGGCATCCCCTCCCAGTTCCAGATAGTGGATACCTGTGTTTCAAGGCTGCTTTTTACAAGATGATAAAGGGTCAGTATATAGATATCGTAGGGATTAACTGTCTTAAGTGCCCATGATTCATTAAATCTGTTGATTAATACCTCTTCAAAGGGGACAGCCTCTTCCCATAGATTATCAAACCAACAGTTTAGCTCCTCGTAATTATTCTGCCCCCGGACAAAGGTATTTAACTCGGTGTTATGATGAAAGCCGCTGATAGTAAGGTTACTTGAGCCTATAATGCCTATCCCTTCTGAGCGGGTTGCCTCAGATGCATCTCTTGTATGCTTGAATATATACGCCTTTGCATGAAGGGGATGCCTCGTGTAGACCTTTATTTTTAATTTTCCATTTATTATAAATTCCGACAGTCTTTTTATATTCCGCTCTCTGTCAGATGTGTGGGGAAGCGCCTGAAGATTTCCTGTAATGGCCTCTGCAATGTTATCCCTTATTTTTTCTCTTTCTGACTTTCTCTGGATCCTTCCAGCCTCAAAAGTTTCTTTAAGCTCTTCTTCGCCGGCAAGACTCTGGGCAAGCTCTTCGATTGTGTCTTTCTGGAGTGTATTTCCCGTTAGGATTTTTACCTCTTTAAGTTCTCCGAGTTTTTCTGCAATTTGATAAAAACCTGATAGATAGAGATAGCCAACAGCAAACTTGGCCCCGTCACTGCTGTTGAGAATGGCATTTATTTCATCTCTGAGTTTTACATTTCGATTGTCTATTATATCTGAATATGGCATGATTTCTACTTAAATGAAGGAATATCTACAGGTAAACCTACTCTCATAAAAAACCTTGCAAAGGCTTGAGACAAATGCTCTCTATATGGGGGCAATAGCCGCAATCTTTTCTGCTGTGTATCTTTAATTTCGTTTATAAGGAGAAAAGGGATACTATAAACTGACCGAAAATCCACAACCATAAAATCTCTTTCCATTTCATTAATCTCACACCTATTTAAAAGGTGATAACCTGGAACATTGCCCTGTCGTAATGCTTCCTTTCCTTTTCTACCCTTAAAAAAATCATCCCTTATTTCAAACTCATTTAGCGGCCATATAGGGCAAACAAGGACTAAATCAATTTTCCCCTGAACGAGGTCGCAGGATTGACTCATCACAATAACATCATACTCTTTTACCTCAACGGGTACTGTAATTTCTTCCTTCACAGATGGATAATATCCGGAAGAGGGGATAAAAATAGGGCATGAGAAGAGCATGTCTCCTTGCAGAACTGGCTCGTCATTACTAACAATCTCATACCAGAGGAATTTTTGTTCTTCCATAGATTAGCTTTCTAAATAGGTATTTTCAACGTCAACAAAGATCTGTGGTTCTGCTTTACGAATCCGAGTTATTCTGGCTTGAATCATAAAGCTATTTCGGGGTTGCATTTTGACTACTATATCATGTTCTAGCATCTCTTCCATGGGTCTTTCTACATCTCCAAAAGTTTCAGATCTGAAATTGAGGATGACTACATTTACATAACTTGCCGTATCACATGAAATATAGCTTTTTGTATGGCCTCTTTTCAAAGGATGGGTAGCAATTAGGAACTCTGCATCTACATTATTTCTTGAACTAGAAACAAGAGTAATCATATCAGTATGGCTTATTTTTTCCGTTGTCATTGTCTCAACCATTATTCAAACCTCCTTTCGAGTTCTCCTTCAATTAATTTAAAGAACCAGTCATCTGTTAAGTCATGGGCAGCATTTAACCAATCACCAATTCTTTCCGGCATAGGTAATAATTCTTCATTTGTTGATTGAACCATAGTTTCCCATATTAAGGCATCCGTATTTTCTTTTTTGCCCCTGACAAACCTTAAATTAATCATTCCTTCAGGCTTTTTACACGGAAAGGAAAATCTCAAGTCAAAAGACGAAGGCAAAGAATCAACTCCAGTATTTTCAAATAACTTTGGATAAGCTGTTATTCCCGTCTTCATATGTCGAGACATAAAATCAATAATATTATCAGACTCAAAATTGAACTCAACAGCATCAATGTATCTCAAAAGCAGGCTGTTGATTTCCAGTTTTTCTATCTCAGGGTATACATCAAAAAGGGCTTTAAAGGCATTCATGGCCTTTTTCTCAAAGTCTTCCCATATGTATCCCTCTGTATCATTCACAGTAAGAATCCCTGGCCCTATCTGGACAAGCGGCCATTCATTTTTCCCTTTCCTGAACCTGTGCTGAATTATATAATCAGCCATATTATCTGGGATAGATGCAGTTGGCAACATCTCATGATATGGGTATTCTTCTTTAAACTTCGAGTAGAGGCTTCCTATAAGTATCTTATAATGAGGGTCTATTCTTATACCCTCTACCCGCTCGATTAGCTGCCATTTTACCTCAAAGATTGTCTCAATGAGTGGTTTGTTTTTTAAAACCTTTCTTGGCATTATGCTCCTCCTTTTTTTATAGTATCATATACTAAATAAAATCAGAATTTTTTATTTTTTGCGTTCATCTTTACCTCAATCACCCTTGCCAGTTTTGGATACCTGCGGAAGAACCAGTCTTCAACCTCTTTTATATCAGCTTCATTGAGGTTATACATATCATAAACCAGCCGATCTATCTCAACCTGTTCGTTGGTCATGTAGTCATATCGGGGGTCTTGTTTTTGTTTGGAGATGATGGAGGAGACTAACTGCTTAATTCTATCTTCAGTATTTTGTAATACAGTTGCTACAGGAAACCATGTTAAGGCATCTACTGCAAATTCGACATTGTGTTGAATAAATACTTTAAAAAGTAATCGTGCTACTTTTGAGCATAGTACGCCTAAAAGAAATTTTTCATCGAAGAATTCACAAAAACAAGTTGAGCCTTTATTATCAAATAAAGCTTCACTATTTATCCTAAAGGTTGGAGCATAAATTCCTGTTGAAGAAAAAGTTATTCCTCTTTTAAACCAATAATCTTCATTTCTGATCGTTGCTTTGTGATATCCTGACATTCTGCCAGTTCTTATTCTCAATTCTTTTACATGGTCTTGCGACCATTTTACATAGAATCCTGTTTCCACATAATAGTTTGGTAGCCAACCTTCATCTATGTCTGATGAGCCACCTTTGTCATAAGGTAATATATAACGGCCATTAAAATGTAAAGGATCTACACCATACAACTTTTCGTTTCTTGATAATTGAGCTATTTCTTCCGGTTTAAGGATGAACTTTCTATTAACTATCTCAATATCACCTTTTTCTTCCTGAGTCTTTAATAAAAAGTGGTTGTTTTCACCTGTATCTATTCCCTTTTTAACTTCTGTCACATCCCCCAGCTTTATCAATTCCAGTTCCTTCCCATTAAAATCCACTGAATAAATTGGTGGTTCATCTGTCCGCCTGATTGTATTTTTAATATTTCCAACATCCCGCATCAATCCAAAAAGTTTAGGAGATGCTATAAAAAAAGAGTGGTTTGAAAATATCGTGATGAGCTTTTGTTTATAGGCGAAGATGGCCATGTCACGGTCAGAGTAGATGGTGTGGCCGTCAATTGCTGCCCCCTCACCCTGACCCTCTCCCGCAAGGGGAGAGGGTAACTGATTTTGTTCTATCAATATTTCAAAGGCTGCCTCAAGTTCACCTTTTTCTATAGATAGGGGGGAGAAGTCTGCGGCAAGAATCCAGTTTTCGTCCCGTGTTCCTTTATCCCATGAGGGCAGGAGGGAGCGCCTTTTAAATGTATATACTCCGACATTCACAGTAGCGCCGAAGGTGTCAGACGGACAGGAGATCAGGTACTGGCAGTCAGCATCTGAGAGGAGTTTATCCCGTAACGGCTTATGTGTCCTTATAGTCTGCCATGTGTCGGACATTATGTAGCAAAGGGTTCCACCCGGCCTTAGGATTTTCAGGCCAAGGGCGGTAAAGATTCCATAACTGTCCTTATTCCCAACCCCAAATTCATCTTTTACAGACTCAGGCACCTTGACGCCGTAAGGCGGGTTGCCAATAACAATATCAAAACCTTGTCTCATCTCAAGGATTTCAAAGAAATCAAGCCCCCAGTTAAAACGAGATATCAGGCTGTCTACATTATTGATATGTTCATTTATAATCCCAATCTCTCTTTGCAACCTCTCCTTTGCCTTTTCTTCCTGCTCAGTAAAGAGGGTTACATCTCTAATGAGTTTACCATCTGTCAGATTGTAGAGTTCGTTGTCCTTATCCTTTACCATTCGCCTTAACAGCCATACAAAGAGGTCTTTCTTTGCCTTCTCAATCTTTAGCCTGTGTGTATCCTTCTTATCCTTAGATGGTATATCTTCATAAGCCTTTTTGAGGCCGATGAATCTATCCATCAGCTCGGTACCCTTTGTATCAAGCCTTACAGCCCGCTCCATATCAAAGTCTATCTCGCCGATCTTTGTTATAAGACTATCTCCTTCAATTACATGGTAGTCAAGATTCGGCAGAGGGGGGATGTCTTTTATGTTTTTAACATTCAGATCAACAATCAGTGAGAGCCATAGTCTCAGATTTGCAAGGTTTACAGCCCTTCTCTGGATGTCAACACCGTAGATATTGTTTTCTATAATTATCCGCTTGAGCCGGTAACGGTAGTCCTCTTTGTTTATTTCAAGAGGGGCAATGATTGAGTCAATGGCTTCAACTATTTCTACTATTTTAAGGAGTATACCCACAGGAAATGCCCCTGAACCAACCCCGGGGTCTACAATCTTTATATCAAGGAGTCTCTCTTTTATCCCGCTGAGTTCGTCTTCTCCAAGCTCATCAGTCTTGAGATTAAAGACAAGTTCCTTTAGTTTTTTCCTGCTGTTCTGGAAGGACTCTGATAGATAGTTAAGCAGGGCCTGCTTAACCATAAAGGCCACTATAAACTTTGGGGTGTAATAGCTCCCTGTCTGTCTTCTCGCATCAGGGATATCCTTGAATTCTGCCTTCTCAAGACTGAGGACTAACTGTTCAAAGATTGTTCCAAGCATCTCAGGGTCAATGGCAACCTCCTGCTCTAACTCTGTATCCTCACGGACTGTGAAGTTATATCTTTCAAGGAGGTACTCAAATACAGCTTTAAATACGTTATTCGGAATTGTTATAGAATCCTCTATCAATTCAAACTCAAAAAGTCCTCCATTAAGGAAAGGTATCCCCTTGAATCTCTCATCAATAGAGGCAGGGAAGGCAGGGTCGGATAACTTTTTAAAGAGGGGAAGAAGAAAGTCTTTATAATATTCCCCATCTATGTTTCTGAAGTTCCCATAGAGATAGGCCGTGTCTTCACTCAGGAAATTCTTTTTTTGAATGTAATAAAGGAAAAAGAGCCTGTTAAATATATTTTGTGTAATGGTATCTGCTATGTTGTCATTAAGGCGATTTGTTCTTTTTATTTCTTCTCTGAACGCTTTATAGTAAAGAACAAAGTCCTTATAAAAATCTCTGGAAACTTCCTGGACATCAAATGCCCTGTTACATTTTTCATGTACTGTCAGGGCGGAGTCATCATCATTTACTTCAATAAGGGCAAGCCTCTCCGATGCAGTCCTGAGTCTTTCAGTTCTACCTGCAATGATCCTTCTAAATGGCCTGATTTTTCTGTCAAATCCCTCTTTCTCAAACCGGACATATTTTATGTTGGTAAAGTGCCATTCTGAATAATCTGTATTTGTGAAAATGACGAGAGAGTGGTGATAATGCTCAGCCACCTTTTCAGCAAGCGGCCGTTCTTTTCCTTTAAGCAGACTCTCAATCCGACACAGGACTATGTAAAACTCATCCTGTCTGGCAATAATTCTCAGGTTTTTTATTCCATCTCTTAGCCTGTCGGTAAGGATGGGAAAGATGTTTTCGTTAAAGGGGTGATAATTAAGGTCTTCAGCAAAGAACCGCTGCAGTGGCTCAGGCGAACCATCTGCTATGAGGGATTCAAGGCGTTTATTGATAATCTTCCATTCTATCAAATGGATAATTCCCTTAGATTTTTTAAACTTAATGTCTTTACTTTATCAATAAAATGCCTGCTGTTTGCCTGATGCTCAAGAAGATATACCTCTTTGCCATTATCAAGGCAACTGGTAAACAAACCTTCAAGGTAACCATCCGGCTTAATATATAGGAAAAGAAAACGATTGACAAGATTAAAGATAAGGTCGTCTCTTGTATCAACGAGTCTTTTTTCTATGCGTGATTTATTTAGGAATGGGGATACAATCAGTAACCTGCCGGAAGCCATGATACTGGATAAATATAAAGGAATTTTTAAATTTTCTATCCCCTTTGCGAGAAAATATATAATACTGGCCTGACTCTCTTTCCTGTAATTTTTCAGCGCCCTCTTTTCCATAGTGGATTGCCAGCCGCCACCAATCACTATTGGAAGTTTGAGTATTTCGGTAAATGTCTCATTTACAGTATGATAAATGGATAAAGGGATTTCTCTTGAACAATATACAGCTATAGGAGAACACGTAAGTAACGATTGGTTTCCAATAAAATAATAAGGAGTGCTGCCTATATCAGTGTAGCCTGGCAGTGAGTAAGTTTTATCTGAAATATATCACTCCATTCATGTTTATCCCTCAAAGGAATCCTCCTTATGATTAATTAAATCAGATAGATGTTTAACAATAAGGCTTTTCCCGTTATAATAACGAGGGATACCCTGTTAGTTAACTTTTACTGACCTCATTGTAAAATAAATGATTTTGATAAGCAAGGAGTTCTATGTTGCTTCGTATTTTCTATGAAAATTCTCTGAACCCCTGATTTTTTCCTGATATTTTCATTGATTTTTTGGCGTAGTCATGCTATTTATAACACTCTCTTTTTCACGAGAACCGTCATGAAACTGGGTTTCACAAATGGCCATGAAAATCAGCGGGACAAGAATGTCCCTCCTATCCTCGTAGATATGGATAGGCGGGGTTTTCTTACCCCGCCGTAGAGGACTTTAGAGTGAACGATATTTTTGAAGAATCTAAGAAATATATAATGAATACGTATAAGCGGCTTCCGTTGTTTATTAACAAGGGGCGGGGTAATCGTATTTATGACGGTGATGGTAAGGAGTATCTGGACTTTGTCTGCGGTATTGCTGTGAATAATCTCGGACATTGCAATCCGAGGGTTACTATTGCATTTCAGAAGCAGGCTCAGAGGCTTGTTCATACGTCTAACCTGTTTTATACAGAGCCGCAGGTTGTTCTTGCAAAACGGCTGGTGGAAAATTCATTTGCAGATAAGGTGTTCTTCTGTAACAGCGGGGCAGAGGCAAATGAGGCTGCGATCAAACTTGTAAGGAAGTTTTCGAGTGATAAAGGGAACGGCAGGTATGAGATAATTACTGCCTTTAACTCCTTTCACGGCAGGACCCTTACTACTATTACTGCAACAGGCCAGGAGAAATTCCATAAGGGTTTTGATCCGCTTGTCCCAGGTTTTTCTTATGTACCGTTTAATGATATTTACATACTCGAAAAGGCTATTACTGAAAAGACCGCAGGGATAATGCTTGAACCGATTCAGGGAGAGGGCGGTGTTAATATCCCTGATGACGGTTATCTGAAACGTGTGCGTAAGGTATGCGATGCTCATGGGATACTTATGATTCTTGATGAGGTTCAGACAGGGATCGGCAGGACAGGGAAACTTTTCGGCTATCAACATTCCGGCATAGAACCGGACATAATGACATTGGCCAAAGGCCTCGGCAATGGTCTTCCAATCGGGGCTATGCTTGCAAAGGAAGAAACGGCCCAGGCATTTTCACCGGGGACTCATGCATCAACATTCGGCGGCACACCGCTGGTTTGCTCAGCAGCAGCAGAGGTTATAAAAATAATCACAGAGGATGAGATAGTCTTAGAAAACTGTGCGAGGATGGGCGCTTATTTTATCGAAGAATTGAATGGCCTGAAGGAAAAATTCCCTAATCTGGTTAAAGATGTAAGGGGAAAAGGCCTGCTTATAGGGATGGAGTTGAATATAAAGGGTGAGGATATAGTTTCTGAATGTATTAAAAAAGGGGTTGTGATTAATTGCACAATGGACCGTGTATTAAGGTTCCTCCCGCCATTGGATATAAACCAGGCAGACATAGATGTTCTGATAGATACACTTGATTCAGTATTTTCTGCGATAAAGGATTAGCGAAGCTCCCCCTCACCCGGACCCCCCTCCTGCCTCCACCCGCAAAGGAGGGGGGAGGAATTTGGTAGGAATTTAATTGCAGCTCTCCCGCTGGGGGAGAGGGAGGCTAACGTTTATTCCCCCTCCCTTGACGGGAGGGGGTTAGGGGGAGGGTGAGCTATGGAGATTTTCAGTTGAAACGTGATTTTTTAACAATATTCGATATTACCCCAAAGGAACTTGCATCTCTCCTTGCCAGGGCAGGTGAACTGAAAAATCTGCACCAATCAGGGGTTGAGACACTTACACTAAAAGGTAAGACCCTTGGTCTCTTGTTTGAGAAGCGGTCTACAAGGACGCGTATCTCATTTGAGGTTGCTATGTTTCAATTAGGCGGTCACCCCACCTATCTATCCCCGCATCAGATTCAGATGGGCAGGGGTGAGGCAGTGGGTGATACAGCACGGGTGTTTTCAGGATACCTTGATGGGATTGTTGTTCGTACCTTCAGCCACGCGACAATTGAAGAATGGGCAAGACATTCTACTGCTCCTGTTATAAACGGGCTTACTGATTTACACCACCCGTGTCAGGCAATCGCTGATGTCCTCACAATACTTGAGAGGAAGGGGAGGGTTGACGGCATAAAGACAGCCTATATCGGAGATGGAAATAATGTTGCACATTCGCTTATAGAGATTGCAGCAGTTACAGGGATGGAGATAAGGGTTGCAACGCCTCAGGGGTATGAGCCTGATAAGACAATTACAGCAAAGGCAATTGAGGCAGCAAAAGAGACCGGCGCAGTAATAAAGGTTATGTATGACCCATTGGAAGCAGTGAAAAATGCTGATGTTGTATATACAGATGTCTGGACAAGCATGGGGCAGGAAGAAGAAGATGAGGTACGTAAGCAGGTCTTCCGGAAATACCAGATAAACCGTGAATTAATGCAAACAGCAGAGAAAGATGCTATTATAATGCACTGTCTTCCGGCACACAGGGGTGAAGAGATCACAGAAGAGATGATGGAATCTCCTCAGTCGGTAATATTTGACCAGGCTGAGAATAGGCTGCATGCACAGAAGGCGCTGCTGGAGATGCTGTTGAGTTGACGCTGAAGAATGCCCAATTGCGGCGTCAGGACTGCGGATTCGAGTCTCAACGTACAGGAAGTACGCCTCGACTCAAATCCTTGTCCTTCCTTGCACTTGTGCATTTTTGAGCGTCAACTTGTGATAGAACACTAAGTTTATTCCCTCCCCCTTGATGGGGGAGGGTCAGGGTGGGGATGGGGTTTATTTTCGGATGAACCGCCATGAGCCTTCGGCTCACAAAGGTACATGAAAATCAGCGGGACAGGAATGTCCCGCCTATCCTCATAGATAGGGATAGGCGGGGTTTTCTTACCCCGCCGGAGGAGATTTTCGGATGAATGTAAAAAAGGTTGTCCTTGCCTATTCAGGCGGGCTTGATACGTCGGTAATTATAAGATGGCTGATTGAGAAATATGGGTGTGAGGTAATAGCGTTTATTGCTGACCTTGGGCAGTCTGAAGATATTGAGGCAATAAAAGAGAAGGCCATTAAGACAGGGGCAAGTAAGGGTATAGTGGAGGATGTGAGGGAGGAGTTTGTAAAAGACTTTGTCTTTCCTGCACTCAAGGCAAATGCAGTGTATGAAGGCGTGTATCTCATGGGAACATCTCTTGCAAGGCCGCTTATTGCACAAAAACAGATAGAGGTTGCACGGAGAGAGGGTGCTGACGCAGTGGCACATGGGGCAACAGGGAAGGGGAATGACCAGGTCAGGTTTGAGCTTACCTATCTTGCACTGGAACCTTCAATAAAAGTAATAGCCCCGTGGAGGGGTTGGGAATTTTCATCAAGGACTGAACTTATAGAATATGCACAGAAACATGGGATACCGGTTCCTGTGACAAAGGCGAAGCCATATAGCTGTGATGCAAACCTGTTTCATATCAGTTATGAAGGTGGAATCCTTGAAGACCCCTGGGCCGCATATCCTGATGATATGTTTACTTTAACAGTATCACCTGAGTCTGCACCTGACAGCCCGCTGATTATAGATATTGAATTTGAAAAGGGTATACCGGTTGGGATTGCCGGCAAGAGATTATCCCCGGCAATGCTTTTGTCTGAATTGAACCGGATTGGCGGTGCTAACGGCATAGGCAGGGTTGACGCAGTTGAGAACCGCTATGTAGGCATCAAATCAAGGGGTGTGTATGAGACGCCGGGCGGGACTATACTTCATGCGGCACACAGGGCAGTTGAATCTATTACTATGGACAGAGAGGTTATGCACCTTAGAGATTCGCTTATCCCTAAGTTTGCAGAACTTGTTTACTACGGCTACTGGTTCTCTCCTGAGATGAGGATGCTTGCTGCTGCTATTGATTCCTCACAGGAGAATGTGACCGGTACAGCACGTCTTAAACTTTATAAGGGAAATTGTATTGTAATTGGAAGAAAATCTGATGTGTCCTTATACAACCCTGAGATTGCGACATTTGAAAAGGGAGAGTTATTTAATCAGCAGGATGCAGAGGGGTTTATTAAGATAAATGCAATGCGTTTGAAGATGCAGAGAGGGAGCGGAGTTTAGAAGCGAGAAGTAAGAAGTTAGAAGCAAGAGGCAAGAAGATTCAGAATCCCCTCCCCTTCAAGGGGAGGGTTAGGCTGGGGATGGGGTTTAGCACGGGAAAAACAGAAGCAAGAAGTAAGAGGCAAGAAGTAAGAAAAAAGCATGAGGACAGAAGATAGAATGCCAAGGAAGAAGATGTGGGGGGGGAGGTTTTCAGGCTCCACAGAGAAGATTGTTGAGGAATTTACAGAGTCAATATCGTTTGATAGACGGCTGTATAAATATGATATTGAGGGGAGCAAGGCCCATGCAAGGATGCTTCAGAAGATAGGTGTCCTCAAAAAGAAGGAGCTTTCAGCAATTATCAAAGGGCTGGATGAGATAAAGAAGGATATAGATAACAACAAATTTGTGTTTTCCGTTGACCTGGAAGACATACACATGAATATAGAGAAAAGGCTTATTGAAAAGACAGGCACTGCCGGTGAGAAACTTCATACCGCAAGGAGCAGGAATGACCAGGTAGCCCTTGACCTCAGGTTATATCTTCGTGATGTAATTAAAGAGACTGCCGTCCTTATTTCATTGCTCCAGAAGGCCATAGCCGGTAATGCACGCAGGAATATTGATATAATAATGCCTGGATACACCCATCTTCAGCCTGCACAGCCTGTGCTCTTTTCCCATTATTTACTCGCATACTATGAGATGCTTGAGAGAGACAGGGAGCGGTTCATTGACTCTCTTAAAAGGGTAAATATCATGCCGCTCGGATCAGGTGCAATTGCAGGGACATCTTTTCCACTTGACAGGGAATATGTAGCAGAACTGCTTGGTTTTGACAGGGTAACAAAGAATAGCATGGATGCAGTAAGTGACAGGGATTTTATCCTTGAGTTCCTTTCTGATAGTGCTGTACTTGGTATGCACCTCTCAAGACTCAGCGAGGATATGATACTCTGGTCTACACAGGAGTTCAGTTTTATTGAACTGCCTGATGAATTTTGCACCGGCTCAAGTATGATGCCCCAGAAAAAAAATCCTGATGTGCTTGAGCTTATCAGGGGAAAAAGCGGAAGAATCTACGGGAATCTCTTTTCATTGCTTACGACTATGAAGGGACTTCCCTTAACATACAACAGGGATTTACAGGAGGATAAAGAGCCTCTCTTTGACACAGTTGATACAATAACTGCCATACTCCGTATCCTGCCGGGGCTTATATCCGGTATGATTATTAAAAAGGATACAACCTTGAATGCAGCGGACAAGGGGTATATGTGGGCAACAGATATGGCGGATTATCTTGTAAGGAAAGGGGTGCCTTTCAGGACATCACATGAGATTACCGGAAAGGTCGTCGGCTACTGTGTAAATAATAACAAAAAGTTAGAGGAACTGAGTATTGCTGAACTTAAAAAATTCTCTGACAGATTCGGAAAGGATATACATGACATATCAACACCTGAAAAGGGTGTGAACATACGTAAGGTAACAGGCGGCACAGCAAGGGAGACAGTTTTAAACAGGATTGCAGAGATTGCCACTCACATCCCCCCCTTAGTAAGGGGGGGAACGGGGGGGGTAAGCGGAGATTGTCAGGATGAAGGTTATATTTATTAGCATTGCAATCCTGTTTGTTTTATTTGTGACAATCTCTTCATGCGGTAAAAAAGGAGACCCGATACCGCCTGATAAGATAAGTACATATAACTTAAATATTGATACGAGCAGAGGAGAAAAAAGATGAAGAAGAAAATGAAGGTAATATTAATTTCACCTGAGAATAAGAAGTCTATTTATGCCTACAATAAAAAGGATGTGAGGTCATTCTGGTTTCCTAAACTGGGCTTACCGACAATAGCGGCGAATACACCGCCGGATGTTGATGTAAGTATTGTTGATGAGTGTATTGAGGACATAGACTTTAATGTTGATGTAGACCTTGTCGGTATCACGACCATGACGTATCTTGCACCGAGGGCTTATGAAATATCTGAGAAATTCAGGGCAAGAGGAGTAAAGACAGTGCTTGGAGGGATCCATACGAGTATGTGTCCTGATGAGGCAAAACAGCACGCAGACAGTATTTGTGTGGGAGAGGCTGAGCATACATGGCGTCAGTTGATTGAAGACTTTAAACTGGGTCAGATGAAACCTGTTTATAAGCAAGATGAACTTCCAGACCTTGCAGGTCTCCCTGTTCCACGGAGAGAGCTGTTTAAACCGAACTCCTATTGGACAACGAACTGTGTTCAGACAAGCAGGGGATGTCCTTTTACCTGCGACTTCTGTACGGTCGCAATCTTCGGAGGTAATCAGTACCGTTTAAGACCTGTGGATGAGGTTGTAGAGGAGGTAAGGAGGCTTAATAAGGGTTTTATCGTGTTTGTTGATGATAATATTGCGGGTAATAAGGCTTATGCAAAACAGCTTTTCAAGGCACTCATCCCGCTCAAGATACAATGGGGGAGCCAGGCGAGTCTGACAATGTCGAGGGACCCTGAACTTATGGAGCTTGCGGCAAAGAGCGGTTGTACAGGATTGTTCATCGGCGTTGAGAGTATATCAGAGGACAACCTTGCGGCAGTAAATAAGAGGTTCAACAAGGTCAGTAAATTTAAAGAGGAGTTCCAGAGATTTCATGATTACGGGATACTTATTCAGACGGGTATGATCTTCGGCTTTGACCATGATGATGACTCTATATTTGAACGTACTGTTGAGTTTCTGCAGGAGAACAGGATAGAGCTTGTTATGTTCAATATAATCACCCCTCTGCCGGGTACAGGCTTCTATAACAAGATGAATGAGGCCGGCAGGATTATTGACAGGGATTGGGCAAACTACGATGGAAGGCATGTTGTATTAAAGCCGAAACTGATGAGTCCTGAGACACTGCAGGAGGGATTCTGGTGGGCATATCACAAGTTCTATTCTTATCCCTCAATGGTTAAGAGGATTGTGCCAAGTTTCTTTAAGGTACCAAGAAAGATGCTTATTGTAGAACGTCTTGCAATCAACTGGGCATACAGGAGGATTATAAAACGTATCCCTGAAGGGAGCCTTACACCGCTTGCAAAGGTATTGCCTACAATTTCCGGTGTAATCCCATCAAGAGAGACAGAAGGGATTATACCTAATGCAGTCAGTACCTTAAAGGAAAAGATTGAGAATGTGTCGGAACAGGTTAGTACCGTTGGAAACGAACTACTTATCAAGGTTAAGAAAAGCCCAAAGGTGCAGGCTTTGCTGATAGAGCTTGACGGTACGATGGATAAGATAAATGCGCTGGAATTAAAGAGCAGGATCATCAATGCTATTGAGAAATCAAAGATGGACATCGTGATAAATTTCGAGAACCTGAAAGGCATAACCCCAGCGGCCTTGAGTGAACTTTTCGATGCCGGCCTGAAAGATAAACTATCACCGGTTAAATTAAAATGCATCAACCTGAGCACCTCCTTCCGTGAGGCGCTGGATCAGATAAGCCATGCAAAACTGATGTTTGTGGAGATTAAGGCTGAGGAAGTGTATTAAAGGCAGTGAATGGTGAATAGTGAATGGTAACAGCAATCCGAATTCCCTCCCCCGCCGGGGGAGAAGGTACATAGAGAATGAGCGGGACAGGAATGTCCCGCCTATCGTTAAAATATATGTGGATAGGCGGGGTTTTCTAACCCCGCCGGAAGGATTGTCGGGAAAGAGGAAACAGATATGCATGATTTTAAGTATGTTGGCAATGAGCTTTACTGTGAGGAGGTTCCTGTAAAAAAGATTACGCAGGAGGTTGGATCTCCTGTGTATATTTACAGTTCCCGCACTTTAAAAAACCATTACTATGCATTTGATACGGCCTTTGCTGAGATTCCTCACATTGTCTGTTTTGCAGTAAAGGCGAATTCAAATCTTGCCATATTGAACCTGTTTGCAAAAGAGGGGAGCGGGGCGGATATTGTTTCAGGCGGAGAGCTGTTCAGGGCTATAAAGGCCGGTGTTGACCCGCAGAAGATAGTATTTGCAGGCATCGGTAAGACTGAAGAAGAGATTACCTATGCACTGAATTCCAATGTCCTGATGTTCAATGTGGAGTCTCCTCTTGAATTGCAGAAGATAAATGAGGTTGCAGGAAAACTTGGTGTAAAGGCAAGGATTGCCTTACGCGTCAACCCTGATATTGACCCTAAGACTCATCCCTATATCTCAACAGGACTCAAGAAGAGCAAGTTCGGGATAGGGATAAAGGGCGCACTGGAAGAGTACCAACTGGCTTCAACACTGCCTAATATCGAGATTGTGGGGATACACAAGCACATAGGTTCGCAGATAACCGAGGTCGGGCCTTTTGTTGCAGCACTGGAAAAGATACTTAACCTTATTAAGCAGTTGAGAGAAACCGGCATTGACATAAAGTACATTGATGCCGGAGGCGGGCTTGGAATAAGATACAATGAAGAGGAACCGCCTCACCCGCGGGAGTTCGGTGCCGCCATTATGCCTATGCTTAAAGACATGGGTTGTACGCTGATATTTGAACCCGGTAGAGTGCTCGTTGGAAATGCAGGCATCCTTGTTACAAAGGTTTTGTATTTGAAGACCGGAGAGACAAAGAATTTTGTAATAGTTGATGCAGGCATGAATGACCTTATCAGGCCGAGCCTGTATGATGCGTTTCACAAAATTATCCCTGTTGAGGAAAAACAGGCAAAAGAGATAACTGCTGATGTGGTTGGCCCCATCTGTGAGTCCGGAGACTTTCTTGCAAAGGACAGAAAGATTCCCCAGCCGGAGCCGGGTGACCATCTTGCAGTTATGAGTGCCGGTGCTTACGGATTTACCATGTCATCCAATTATAACTCAAGGCCCAGAGTGGCAGAGGTTATGGTTGAAGGAGATAAGTATCATGTGATAAGGAAGCGTGAGAGCTATGAAGATTTGGTCAGAGGGGAATCGTTGGTAAACAGTAAGTAGTGAGCAGTAAGCAGAAGTTAGAAGCAAGAGAAGAATTCCCTCCCCTTCAAGGGGAGGGTTAGGGTGGGGATGGGGTTTTATAAATGAAACTTAAATTCACCAAAATGCACGGCCTCGGCAATGATTTTATATTGATTGATGCTATTGCACAAAAGGGACTGCCACAGTTATCCTCATTCTGCAAGGAATATTCTGATCGCAGATTCGGGATTGGTTTTGACCAGGCATTAATACTTTATCCGTCAACAAAAGCGGATTTCAGGATGGAGATATTCAATGCAGATGGTTCACAGGTGGAGATGTGCGGCAACGGTATAAGGTGCTTTGCAAAATATATCTGGGACAGGGGACTTTCAGACAAAGAAGAACTTGCTGTAGAGACGCTTGGAGGGATTATAAAACCTGAGAAGGCCGGTGATTTGGTGCGTGTGGATATGGGCGAGCCGATACTGGATGGCCCTGCTATTCCTGTAAATTTAGAAGGCAGGATCAAAGGATACCCACTAAGTATTGAAGACCGTGAGTTCAGGATGTCATGTGTATCTATGGGTAATCCCCATGCTGTTATATTCATGGATAATGTGAAATCATTTCCTGTTACAAAATACGGACCGTTTATTGAGAATCATACGCTTTTTCCAAAACGTACTAATGTGGAAGTTGTTGAGGTAATAAATAAGGAAGAGGTCAGGATGCGTGCATGGGAGAGGGGATCAGGAGAAACCCTTGCCTGCGGCACAGGGGCATGTGCCTCAGCAGTTGCATCATATCTGAATGGATTTACCGGCAGGGAAGTTACTGTTCACCTTGCAGGCGGGGATTTAAAGATAGAATGGTCAGAAAAAGATAATCATGTGTATATGACAGGACCGGCGGTGGAAGTGTTCAGCGGAGAAGTATCAATAGTAAGCAGGTAGCAGTAAGCAGTAAACAGGTAACAGATTAAAAGCCGAGAAAAAATAAAGACACCCTCCCCGGCTCTGTATTGGGGAGGGTTAGGTCAATAAAGAACATTCCCTCCCCTTCAAGGGGAGGGTCAGGGTGGGGATGGGGTTAGAGGAGGAAGAAATGTTTCAGGGTTCTATGGTGGCGATTATAACGCCGTTTAAAGACGGCAAGATTGATGAGAAGGCTTATGGGGACCTTATTGATTTCCATATCTCTAACGGCACGGACGGCATTGTACCGTGCGGTACTACCGGAGAATCTGCCACACTCTCCTATGATGAGCATAACAGGCTTGTAAGGTTTACAGTAGAGGCATCGGCAGGAAGGGTTCCGGTGATTGCAGGGACAGGGTCAAACAGCACTGATGAGGCAATATACCTTACAGCTTATGCAAAACAGTGCGGTGCAGATGGCGCACTCCTGATTACCCCTTATTATAACAAGCCGACACAGGAAGGGCTTTACAGGCATTTTAAGCAAATTGCAGAAGAGGTGGACATCCCTGTAATCCTTTACAATGTACCAGGCAGAACGGGCGTCAATATGCTTCCTTCCACTGTTGCAAGGCTCTCTGAATTGAACAACATTACAGCAATAAAAGAGGCGAGCGGCTCAATGACACAGGTATGCGAGATATACCGTTTATGCGGGGACAATATTGCGATATTGTCGGGTGAAGATGCAATTAATTTCCCGATTCTTGCTTCAGGCGGCAAGGGGATGATTTCTGTTACTGCCAATATTGTCCCCAAGCAGATGGCTGATATGTGGGATGCTTTTACCGGCGGGGACATAAACCGTGCAAGGGCAATCCACTATGACATGTTTGACCTCCATCAGAACCTTTTTATTGAGACAAATCCCATACCTGTAAAGACAGCACTTTCCATGATGGGGAAATGTACAGAAGAGATGAGACTCCCGCTATGTGCAATGGGAGAGGGAAATAAAGAGAGACTAAGTCAAGTATTGAGGGGACACGGGCTGATATAAAAATCAGGGTTCGAGGGGCAAAGGGTTCAAGTGAGCAGAAGCAAGAAATTAGAGGTAAGAAGTTAGAAGAAAGAGGTAAGAGAAAACATAAGCCCCCCTCACCCGGACCCTCTCCCGCCAGGGGAGAGGGATGCTAAGTTTTTCCCCCTCCCTTGACGGGAGGGGGTTAGGGGGAGGGTGAGCTATGGTGATTTTCGGATGAACTGTCATGAAACGGAGGTTTCACAAAGGAGGATGAAAACCACCCCCCCAAGCCCCCCCTTGTTAAGGGGGGGAAAGTTCCTTTGGTGCTCAATGGCCAACGGCAATCCCCCCCTTTGTTCAAGGGG
>JACRGV010000132.1 GCA_016212215.1 Nitrospirota bacterium | reverse complement strand
TAATATAGCCTATCCGGAATTGGAACGCAAGTTTTGTTTAGTAGGTCATTCTAAGCTTTTAAAACTTGGTGAAAAAATTGATGGAATTTCAGGAAGTGCTTTTTTAAGGAGTGCCTTTTTAACCCGTGAACGGTTACTTTAATTCTATCTAATTCACCCTCCTCCCTTGCTATTTAATATTCATCTATTTAATATTTTTTAGGGTCTTCCTTGCATCCTCTGCCTCATCGAAGTTCTGGCTTAGTTTAAGTGCCGCCTCAAGTTCCCTTTTTGCCTGTGTTTTATCCCCGTTCTTATAGTAAGCCATACCAAGATGATAACGGACTGTAGGGTTGTTGCCGAGTTTGCCAGAACTTTCTTTTAAATGAGAGATTGCTTTAAGATAGGCGTTCTTTTTGTAATATATCCATCCGAGTGTGTCGGATACACCAGGGTCTTCGGGGAGTTTCTCTTTAGCCTTTTGCGCAAGGTCTAATGCAATATCTATGTTACCGCCATGTTCAGCATATAACCATGCGAGATTATTTGCGGCCGGAGCAAAGTTAGCATCTATCTTTATTGCTTTTTCATAGTATTCTTTCGATTTATCAAACTTCTTTTGAGCGTCGTATATAGTACCTATTATCATATAAGCAGGGAGGTAGTTTGGGTTTACCCTGATTGCATTTTCAAATTTTGCAACGGCTTTATCATAATCCTTATCTCTTGTATACAAGGCTCCTAAATCCATATAAGAGGCAAGGCTATTTTTGTCCATTTCAATAGACTTATTAAAATTATCCTCTGCCTTAGCCTTATTCCCTTTTGACATATATGCCTTCCCTATCAGGTTATATATAAGGGCATTCTTAGGAGAAACTATTAATTGTTTGTTTGCCCTATCTATTGCCTTATCAGTGTCACCCTTTTCCATCATCATCCCCATTATCTGGCCCAGTATCTCTGCTGACTTAGGGCTTAGAGATAATGCCTTTTCAAATTCAGTCATGGCCTCTGCATTTTTCTTTTGTGCCCTTAAGATCATTCCAACACGAAAATGCCCCATTGGATTATTCGGTGATGTGCGAGTATATTCCGTGAATTGAGTTAATGCCCCTCCTATATCCTTTTTGCCTATAAGCGCATCCCCAAGAATCATTTTGGCAGTCTGGTTGTTAGGGTCCAGTGACAGTGCCTTTTTCGCTTCAGTAATTGCATCATCATTCTGATGGTTGCGGAGATACACATCTGCAAGGCTTGTCCTTGCATCCGCAGAATTAGGAGCGACCTTTAATGCCTCAGCAAGCTCGCTCTTTGCCATGTTTAATTCACCGGAGAGTATATATGCCTGAGCCAGAAAATATCGTGCCTCTGCCCACTGCGGTTCATTCTTAACAACATCCTGTAGTTCTGTGACAGCATCACGGCCTTTTGATTTTGAAATTAAGATTTTTCCTTTCAACAGGCGTCCTTCTAAATCTTTTGGATTTTTCTTTAGTATATTTTCTATGTAACCTGATGCCTCATCAAACTTGGTTTTTGATATGTAATAAGATGCAAGTTTCTTTTTTGCAATTAACACATCAGGTTTTATCTCATCCGCCTTTTGATATGCCTTTACTGCTGCATCTTCTCTCTTCTGGAATAAATAAAAGTCTCCAAGGACAACCTGCGGCATTGGATTTTTAGGGTCTATTTTTGATGCCTCCTCGTATTTTGCCTCTGCCTCATTAAACCTCTTTTGAGATACATAAAAATTTCCAAGAGTAATATGCATATTTAAATTTTTAGGGTCTATTTTAATTGTCTCTTTAAATTCATTCTCAGAAGATGATACATCTTTCTTTGCAAGGTAGAGGTTAGCAAGTGCCAGGTGTGCCTGTACAGACTTGTTATCAATTGCAATAGCCTCTTTGAAAACCTTTTCTGCTGATGATAAGTCATTCTGAAACATGTATAATCCGGCCAGATTTAGATATGATTGAACTCTTTTTGGAGCAAGCTCTATCGCCTTTTTTATTTCTGCTATAGCTTCACTGTTTTTCTTCAGTCCTGCAAGGGAGTTACCCAAAAGGAGATGAGCCTCTATGTTATTTGGTTCCTTCTTTAAGACAAGGGCAGCCTTTTCCTTTCCCTTATCATATTCTCTTGAGAGGACAAAGAGATTGCCGAGTTGAATATGTGCGTCCATGATATTAGGGTCAAGATGGATGGCCTCACTTAATTCTTTAAAAGCTGCCTGGAGGTTTTGGATTCTGCCGAATTTTAAATGTGCAAGACCGAGACGATAATGTCCATCTGCCTTTTTGGGTGTCAGTTTTACCACATTCGAGAATTCGATTACAGCCTCATTAAACTTACCGCTGTCATAATATTTTTTCCCCTGTTGAAGGTGCTTTTCACTCTTCTGTTCAGGGCTGCTGCAGGCGATTATCGAGATTATCAGAATGAAAAACACAAATAGTCTTGTCTTCATATAATGATTCCTCCAGTGTTAGCTATCTTTTGATTTGACTTAGTAGTTAATTTCTGTAAAATAGTGCATACCTGTGAACATGATGTTAATAAAATGTGTAACCAATTTCCCATATAGAAAGAAAACTCTTTTTTTACTAAACCATTATCGTACGTCTTCGTATTTTAATGAGGTGTACCATGGATATTACGACTGTAATTCTACTTATAATTTCAGACCCTGTTCAGAACAATAATCTAAAATCAGTTATAGAACATTCCGGGATAAAAATACATTCTGCAAATCAATATGACGAGGGATTAAAGATTATCGCAGATGTTAATCCATCCCTTGTAATCCTTGATGCCGGCGTTCCCGGCATACATCTGAAAAACGCTGTATCAAATATTAAAGAAATAAGCAGGAACATTGCAGTACTCCTTCTAACATCTATAACAGGTGTTATTGAAGCTGTGAGCGCTGATGTTGATGGAGTTATAAAACTGCCATATAACTATACGGAATTGGAAGAGATAATATCACGGTGCATTAAGAAAGGCAATCAGGAATTAAAGGCTGTAAGTAAATCCGGTAATAACGAAGATGACGCGGACATGGAGATTATTAATAAGCTGATATTAGGAGATAGTAAACGTATATTAGAGGTAAAGAATATTATCCAAAGAGTTGCAGAACCTGATATAACCGTACTTATCCGTGGAGAAAGCGGTACAGGAAAAGAACTTGCTGCACAGTCAGTTTACAGGTGTTCAAAAAGAAAGAGTAAGCCATTTGTTAAAGTTCTATGCGCTGCCATCCCCGAAGGACTTCTTGAAAGCGAGCTTTTCGGTCATGAAAAGGGGGCATTCACAGGGGCATACAGGGGAAACCCTGGTAAATTTGAATTTGCCAACGGCGGGACAATATTCCTTGATGAAATTGGTGATGTACCCCATTCTTTGCAGGTTAAATTACTTCAAGTGCTTCAGGATGGGGAATTTTCTAAGATAGGCGGTAAGGAAGTAAAAGTGGATGTTAGGGTTATTGCTGCTACGAATAAAAATCTTGAAAGGAGTGTTGTATCCGGCACATTCAGGGAAGACCTTTTCTACAGGCTTAATGTTGTTAGTATAACTATGCCTCCTTTGAGAGAGAGAAGAGATGATATACCTGTTTTATCCGAATTCTTTTTACATAAGTATTGCAACTTATACAATAAGGTTGCACGAACCCTGTCAAAAGAGATTATGGCTAAGTTTATAGCATACCACTGGCCTGGTAATGTTAGGGAGCTTGAGAATGTTGTGAAACGGATTATAGTACTGGACAGTGAAAAGATTGAACTTATCAGTCAGATTGAGGTAGTGGAGAAGAAAGAGGCACGCCAGGATAATATAAAAGAACACAATGATGATAGACCTTCTTCCGGTTTATCTAAGGATAATAAGGTGTACAGCTTGAAAGAAGTTGCTCAGGAGGCTGTACAAAAAGCAGAGGAAGAGGCAATCAGGAATGCCTTGGTCGCTTGTAAGTGGAATAAAAGAAGGGCTGCAGAGCTTTTGTGTATAAGCTATAAGACCCTGTTTCATAAGATGAGACAATATAACCTATTAGAGTAAAAAAAAGGAAGAGACTTTCTTTTAATAGTAAGGGGATTACCCATAAGAAGACAGTGGTTAGTGGATAGTGGTTAGTGGATAGTGAAAATGCTGTGCTTTATCCTTATGTTATTATTTTTTCTAATCACTAATCACTTGCCACTAACCACTGTCTTTTAGTGGCATTGATATTGCATATTTCTAAGCAAGGAACGTAATTATAACATCATAATAAAATGACACCATTGTATAGTCCACCAAGACTTTTTATGAATGAAGGGCAATTGATGTTTGACAGACTGACTCAAACCCTTAATAGAGAATTTTTCGGATACCTGCTTGATCTTGAGGTTAAGAAGGCCGCAAGGTACCTCTACTTCTTTTCTTTAATGGTATTACAAAGGGACAAAGTTCCTTATGACTTATCTAATGAGGAGGAAGACCTGCTTCTTAAAAAATTGGCCGCTCTTGTCAAGGAAGAGGTTAGGGGAACCGATAGTATCGGCAGAATTGGTCATGATAAGTTTTTTATAATAATAGATCAGGCCGATAGCCGTGCATGTTTTAAGGTAGGGGATAGGATAAGAGACAGGATTGAGAATTATGCTTTCAGGGTGGATGGACATGAAATAACATTGACTGCAAGTATAGGAACTGCCTGCTTCCCAACCCATGCAAACGACCTTGAGTCCCTCTTACATAAGGCAGAATTCGCACTGAGTCTTGCCAGAGGATCAGGGGGTGGGAGAGTTTGTCTCCCGGAATAAGACGATAAATAGTAATTCGTGAATAATTGTTAAGAAAAAGAATAATTATGGAACATCATCATGGCCAGAGCCAGATACAGATTGAAGACTATATAGAGATTGTTTTACGGAGAAAGTGGTTTTTAATAGTACCGTTCATTATCTCTATAATAGGAATTATCCTCTCCTTTGTGATTATAAAGCCGGAGTATAAATCATCAACTTTAATCCTTGTTGAACCGCAAAAGGTGCCTGAGTCTTATGTTAAAGCTACTGTGACAGAGGAGGTGCAGGAGCGCCTTAATACCATAAGTCAGCAGGTTATGAGCCGTACAAGGCTTGAATCTGTTATAAAAGAATTTGATCTATACCGCGGTAAGAAGGAAAAAATGGGTTCTGAAGAGACTGTTGAATTAATGAGGAAAAACATCGAGATAGATGTTAAGGGTGATCCAAAGAAAAAAGAGCTGTCTGCATTTACTATCTCTTTTATTAATGACAATCCTGAAATAGCCATGAATGTAACTAACAGGCTTGCGTCGTTATTTATAGAAGAGAATTTAAAGGCACGTGAACAGCAGGCAGAAGGTACAACTGAGTTTCTGGAAAACCAATTGCAGGGTCTCAAAACTGTTCTGGAAGATCAGGAATCTCAAATTAAGGCATTTAAAGAGAGATATATGGGGCAACTCCCATCTCAGCTTGAGACAAACCTTAGAACCCTTGACCGGCTTCAGCTCGACCTTCAGACAACAACTGATTTACTGAGGGGGACTGAGGAAAGAAAGATTATACTTGAAAAACAGCTTGCAGATTATAATGCAAGTATTTCAACAGGTACCAATATAGACAATTCTCCTGACCCGCAAAGGATAAGACTTGTTGAGTTACAGAAAGACCTATCTCAAATTTCTGCTATTTATACTGAAAGGCACCCCGATATAATCAGATTAAAGAACGAGATTGCAGAGATCGAGAAAGGTCTAAAAGAGGGTAAGGTATCTGATAAAGGCACGGAATCCGGCACAGCAGGTAATACCGTTAATAGGGGAAGGACACATAATGCATCTGAAAATAATCTGTATATGACATTATCAAACCAGTTGATGGATGCTGTGGGTGATATTAAAGGTTTGAAGGATAAACAAAAAGAGATAACAAAGAATATTTCATCGCTTCAGGGACGTGTTGAGCGTATTCCTACAATTGAACAGAAGATGGCGGTTCTGATGAGAGATTATGAAAATACGAGAGCAAATTATCAGAGTTTGTTGAATAAAAAACTTGATGCACAGCTTGCTGAGAGCCTTGAAAAGAGGCAGAAGGGTGAGGCATTCAGGATACTTGACCCTGCGAATTTACCGACAAAGCCTTCAAAACCTGACCGCAGGAAGATAGCACTTGTAGGTCTTGCACTAGGACTCGGCAGCGGTGCCGGTTTTGTATTTCTATTAGAGTATATTGACGCCTCATTCAGAAAACCTGAGGATGTATATAGTGTTGTCGGCCTGCCTGTACTGGCAACTGTGCCAAGAATAGGGATAGGGATTAAATGAATCTGATTAACTTCATGCGAAACGGGTTATTAAGGCGGAAAAAGCCGGATGATAAAGGGATGATGATGGTTCCTATTGATGGAGAGAGTATAGCCCATACCCATCTGGAACGTGAATTCCGGGGAGGAAACGGCGGTTTGGTTGACAACCGGCTCGTAACTATCAGAGAGCCGTATTCTATGATAGCAGAGCAATATCGTGTCCTTTGTACCCGCATATCTCAACTTGTTCAGAATAAATCATCATACACCCTTGCTATTTCAAGTTCAGTAAAGGGTGAGGGCAAGTCTTTTACTTCTATAAACTTAGCAATTACAATGGCAAAAGACTTTGATGAAAATGTGCTTCTTATTGAGGGTGATCTAAAGAATCCGACTATCCATGATTATCTTAAACGTTCTCCTGGATTCGGACTGTCTGATGTAATAGAGGGCAGGATTGAAATGGATGCCGCTACTATAAACTTGTTTGAAGGGAAACTTACTGTGTTATTTGCAGGGAAGAAGATCGGCAACCCGTCGAGACTGATTTCATCACCAAAAATGGAAGATATATTGAATATTGCAAAAGAACGTTATAAATACATAATTATTGATGCACCGCCGGTTCTTCCCCTTGTGGATATGAACATATATTCTAATTTTGTTGATGGGATATTGATGATTATTCAGGCAGGAAAAACGCCTAAGAGTATGGTAAAGAGGGCCCTTTCAACAATACCTTCTGAAAAGGTTATCGGTGCTGTATTAAATGATGTGGAAGTGAATTACTCTAAGTATTACTATGATTCCAAGTATGCCTACTGATTAGGGTACGATTATAGTATCCCCGTTTTTAAGCAGTATATTTGCCTTCAAATCTTTTCCTGAGATTATATCTGAATATCTGACGGATATTCTGTCTCCTTCTGAATTTAAAGGGTTCTTTCTTATTATGACGATCTTATCTTTTTTTGCCCACTGAGTAAAACCACCTCCCAGAGTGAGGGCCTGGACAATCGTCGTGTCACTCTTCAGAGGGTATTTACCGGGACGAAGGATTTCACCTGTTATGTATACAGCCTTACTGTTTATCTCTCTAACTATTACGGAAACAATTGGAGATTGTTTATATTCTTCTAATTTATTTGCTATCAGCTCACCAAGTTCCTTTGCCGTCAGACCGCTTGCTGTTTGATCTCCAATAAGAGGGAGTGAAATTATCCCGTCCGGCCTTACAATGGTTATTGTTGAAAGGTCCTTGTCCTTCCAGACGGATATTTCTACTACATCTTCAGGCCCGATAACATAATCATTTGTTATGTAGTTGTCATAATCTATTTTTTCAATCTTTAAGTCTTTTTCTTTTTTGATTTTTATCCTTATATTTCCGGATGAATCAATAGTTTTTTCATCTGATTTGCTTACCAATATCTTATGGTATGTCCCGTTAATTATTGCGTAATTTCCTATTGTTTTAATCTCTGATATTTCTATCTCAAATACAAATGCTGAATTGTTATTTATATCTTTTAAATAACCTGATTTGATGCCTTCAAGCTTACCGAAGCCGTTTTCTATAACTCTGTCTGAGTAAAAAGAGGCGTACTTTTCTGCATCACCTTCGGTGTAAGATGATGTCAGATTTGTCAGAAAATCCACAACCTCAACCTCCGACATATTTGTAATATTTTGTGACGGTGTTTCAGAAAAGGATGACGAAGGAGAGAACAATACTAACATTAATGATAGTATTGTAAGCAGGTATATCATCTTGATATACAATTTATCCTTTAATTTTGTCATTGACATGTAGATTATTGTATCGGCCTCCAAAAGTCAAACATCAATTAGCCATTATGGCCATTTAAAATTATTTGCAAGAATGGGGCCAGATAAGATAAAATAAAAATTCAAAGATTAAAAAACAAAAATAATAAACAATGATAGAAATCAAGATTGCACGACATTCAGGGTTTTGTTTTGGTGTAAGAGAGGCTATAAAGAAGGCAACCGAGACAGCGAGTGCATCCTCACTGCCTACAAAAACTTATGGCCCTCTAATTCACAACCCTCAGGAGATAAAACGCCTTAAATCAAATTTTGGTATCGAGTCTGTTGAAGAACTCGGCGAATACAGCGGGGGAAACCTTGTGATAAGGGCCCATGGTCTTCCGCCTGAAGATTATCAAAGGGCTACCGAACATTCTCTGAATATTGTAGATGCTACATGCCGGTTTGTTAAGGATGTTCAGGATTATGCAGTGGAATTTTGTAAACGAGGTTATGACCTTTTTGTTGTAGGTGATGAAAGACATGCTGAAATCCGGGGCATAGTGGGGCATGCACGATTTGAAGTTCCTGATTGTAAGGTATTTGTTGTGTCTGACCTTGATGAAATTACAAACAATGCCTCTGAACGCACCGCAATTGTCTTTCAGACTACACAGGAATTTGCAAAGTACAAAAGGATTGAACAATATATAAAGGCAAACGGTTTAAAATGGAAAATTAAAAATACGATATGCGGTGCAACGAGGAGTAATCAATATGCTGCTGATGAACTTGCACGCATGGTGGATTTAATGATTGTAGTTGGAGGGAAGAATAGTGGAAATACTAAGAGGCTGGCGGAGATATGTGAAAGGCATACAAAGACAAAACATATAGAGACAGCGGATGAGGTTGTACCTGATTGGTTCATTGGCGTGACGGAAGTTGGAATAACAGCCGGTGCGTCAACCCCTCAATGGGTTATTGATGATGTGATAGAGATAATAGAACAAATAGATAAGGAGCTATCGTATGCAATTAAAGACAAATGAAGGGCAGTTGATTAAGTTTGCTGTGCAGGGGGGTGTTGTGTATCCAAGATGCTTTGGGTGGGAGCTTACAAGAAAAGGTGAAAGTCTTGTATTACCAAGCGTTGGAGGTATTACATATAATGTAAAGGTTGGGGACCCGGTATTCGGTCTTGTTGGTGACCATATTGAGCCTTGTGTATCTTTCAGCAGTGACCCCAAGGAACCCAACAAGGATCCAAACCGTGCATTCAATACCTTTTCATGTATAGGCAATGATGCGTATGTTATTTCAGGTGATGCAAAGGGGGCAAGGGGAATAGTCACAGGGCATCATGGCGGGGTTGAGCACGTAATTGTAGATTTTGATGATGCAATTCTACATAAACTCACCCAGGACGACAAGATACTCATTCATGCTTATGGACAGGGGCTATCCTTTTCTGAATATCCTGATATTAAAATATTCAGCCTTGATCCAAAGATATTAAATGTTATGGGGATAATTGGAGGAGATAATGGGAAAATAGAGGTGCCGGTTGTTGCAGTAGTTCCCGGAATGTTGATGGGTTCAGGTCTGGGTCATAATGACGTTTTTAAGGGGGATTATGATATACAGACTTCAGATTTTGATGCAATCAGGAGATTAGGTCTTGATGATCTTAGACTCGGAGACTTTGTATTAATACAAGACCATGACTCAAGTTATGGATGGACTTACAAAGAGGGGGCAGTAACTCTGGGAATTGTAATACATACAGACAGTCATCTCGCAGGGCATGGTCCGGGTGTGCAGACCATAATGACTTGCAGCAGTGGCCTTATAGTTCCCATGATTGATAAAAAGGCGAATGTGGGACACTATTTGAAGATAGGTCGGTTTAGATAAAAGTAAGCAGTAAGCAGTGAATAGGTAAAAAATAATAATCTAAGAAAATGTCTCGAGATTTTTTATATCTCCGGCCCGCATCTCAATAAAATTACTTGTAGTGCTTGCAGTTGAATGAGGGATTCTGGTTATGCCGGATATAGGTTTTTTGCGGCAGTATTCTTCAACCTGTTTCAATGTGACGCCGTGCTTATTCAATATATCGCCGACTTCCTTCCTTGCCCGCTCCTTTGCCTCGTAAAGTTTCATTTGTATCCTGCTTTTAACATTTACCTCACTGTCTCCTGATGTTTCAACAGAGACAAACAGGCTGTCCTTAAGGTCTGTAATTACCTTTGCCTGAACGCCGTCACTCTGGGTGCTAGGCATACATCCGAATGGCTTCACTGAAACAACCAAATGTGCCTTTTTCTCACGGAATGACATGATGTGTTTACCGATTTCCATGTATGCCTCTCCGCCGGATATCCTTGTATTGTAATAAGCTTCTGCGTAATTGGCTATCTTTTGTTGCTGCGGCAGGGCCTCAGGCCGCAAACTCAGCATTGACCTGTATTTATTATAAAAATACCTGAACACATATTTTGCAATTGCAAGCTGAATAAGAGACGAGGTAGTCCCTTTTTGTATCCCTTTCCTGTCCTGTGCCCGCTGTGTGTGTTCCCAGAAGATATATTCAACCCAGTTACTCACAGGCTCTGAAATAATCTCAGCGCCTTCGGATTCAAGCCACCTCTGCATTTTATAGTTACCGTCTCCCTCTGTGGTCATTGCCCAGAATTCACCGGTTAACTTTACCTTTGGTTTTACCCTTGAATAATCAACCAGAATTGAAGAGAAGAGATTATTTATCTTCCTTAATGCCTTGGGAATTGAACCCTTATTTTGCAGGGTGGAATAGAGTACATTTCTTGATTCTGCAATACATGTATCAGTTTCACCCGGATTAACCTCGTAAGGCCGTATCTTGTAGCCTAACTCATTTATCATGTCTCCAATCATGATGGTCTTCAGCAGGGTAATAAAGAACATCGGGGTAAATTCTATTCCAGTGTCTTTCTCCTGATTAAAATCATTCTTTTGTTGGAACAAGAGTACCCTTAGGTCAGGGAAACCGGCCTCCTGCAATGCCTTCCTGTATTCATATTCATACATCCCGAATCTGCACGGTCCGCATGACCCTGCTGTAAGAAACACAAATTTATTTCCAACGTCTTCCATCCCATTATTCTGCATATCTTTCAGGTACTTTATGAGATTCCCGACGGTATAGTATGTAGGATTGCATTGTCCGCGGTTACAGTATTCTTTTCCTACTGAGAGTGAATTATTATCAGGTATGGGGAGATATTTTGCATTGTAACCCATCCCTTTAAGCGCGCCTTCAAGAAGATAATCATGCGTATAGGTAAGCCCTCCAAACAGTATTGTTGTACCTTCTCTTTCCGCTTTTTTGAAAGGCCGTTCAATAGGTTTTTTATAATGTTTGGGGATTTCTAATACCTGTTCCATACCAATTCCTCCATTTCATTTTTTATCTTCAAATCATCCTCATATTTCTGCAGGAAGTAATGGATTGTTTCAACCCTTATCTTAATAGAGCCGGTAGGTTTATTTTCATCAATGTCATGGAATGTAAAGTAGGGGGTATTCGTTGCAGAGAGTATCTCTTCTACAACAGAATATACCGGGGCATCATGTCCGCATCTGAAATTAGAGAGGTCTACTGCAACAAGATTGGGGTGTCTTGCAATGTACTTTGCACCCCATAATTTTATGTTTGTGTTTTCACTGAATGAGTTTTTCCATACATCGGAGATTTCCATGGGATGAGATATTTCACCCCTTCTTAATTCTTCCCCGTATAAGCGTTCAATGATGTCTTTATTAACAGGTAAAGACTCCACTGTAAGGATTGGATAACCGTATCTCTGTATCTCTGTTAATATCTCATGATTCAGGCCAGGGTCATTGTGGTACGGCCTGCCCAATAAAACAACACCAACCCTGTTTTCCTTTTCTATCTTTTGAAGAATCTCACTTGCTTTTTCCCGTGAGTCATTAGAGTATGCCGCCATTGCAAGGTAGCCGGCATCCATTGCCTCCTGATTTTCTTCTTTACTGATACCGAATAATTCAGAACCAAAGAGGAACATCTGTCTCTCAAACAGGGCTGGTTCGGCCATGTTAAAGTGAGGATTCAGGAATCTTGTGTTGTTTTTAAGGAAGCTGTCTTCTTCCTTTGTAAATGCTGCCTTTACCACCTCAGGCGTAGCCGCTACCGTAGGACAGGATGCATTGGCTGTTGTGTTTTTTAACTCTGAAGGCAGGTTCAATAATATCGGGAAAAATATCACATCCGGTTTCTGCTTTTTTGTATATAGAAGATTATGTATGTGAGAGAGTGCAACCTTGCCCGGAAAACATCCGTCAATTGAACCGCGCCGCGAACCTTCTTTATACATAGTCTGGTTTGTGTAATCAGAGAATATTATATTTTTATAATCCACACCAAGTTTTTCAAACCAGGCTATGAAGAAAGGGGAGACTGAGTACATATTGAGTACCCTGGGGAAACCAACCTTTATCTTAGCTATATCATAGTTATTAGTGCGGATTTCGGATTTCGGAGTACGGAATGTGGAATATATTGATGATCTCAAATTTGCGAGTGTGGATTTCCGGTTGCGTGTTTTTACAATATCATTTGAACTTTGAACTTTGAACTTTGGACTTTCTTCATTGTTTTCTTTCCTGCTCTTAAACAGCACTTTTGCTGATAATTCAGATAAATCCGGGTTCTGCCTTTTGAGTTCATCAAGTCTCTTTTTAATAGCCTGTACTGTTTTAACATCTTCAGCAATGCCCTTCTCGCAACTTGCAATTATGTATCGTTTAGAAGAGTTATCGTAAGAACCCTCAATATCAATGAAAGTACGCTGGCATTTGTTTTCGCAAAAATGGCATCTTGTTGATTCATCCCTCAGGGCGGCAAACCTTATATCTTCTGCTGCATCGAGACCGATGAAATTAGTTGTCCTGTTTTTAACAATACGGATAGCCTCAAGTGCAGCCCCTATTGCACCGCTCTCACCTGTGTACTTGTGTACGTGTATCTCTGCATCAGGTACCCTGGACTTTATAAAATCATACTGGGATTTTACTGCCGCAAGATTGTGCTGTGTCCCTCCCTGAAGCACAAATATCTTTCCGAACTTTCGTAAGTTCGGTTCCTGAACAACGTAAAGCCAGATGTTCTTTGGAAGTACATGTGCAAGTCCGGCCATTATCTCTTCCCTGTCCCATCCCTGCTGCTGGAAATTTACAATGTCAGATTCAAGGAAGACTGCACATCCATAGTGAAACTGCGGCATACGTTCTGCCTTGAATGCCCGCTCACTGTATTCAGTGACATTGAAACCGAACTTCTCGGCAGTATTCTGGAGGAAATATCCATTACCTGCAGAGCACTGTGTATTCAGTTTGAAATCCCTGACCCTGCGGTTCTTCAGGAATATCACCTTTATATCCTGTCCGCCGACATCAACTATTACATCCACCTCATTAAAATAGTAGAGTGCAGAACTGGTATGTGCCACAGTCTCAACTATGGCAACGTCAGCACTGAAACACTCTTTGAGCATATCCTTTGCGTAACCTGTAGTACCGACACCCTTTACCTCAAGAAATGCGCCCTGTGACTCTATCTGTCTTCTCAGGTCTTTCAGTATCTCCCTTGTATCATCAATCGGATTACCTTTTGAGAGTAGATATGATTTAGCAAGCAGCACCCCATCCTTATTCAGCAGCACGCCTTTTGTAGAAGTGGAACCTCCATCAATCCCTATATAAGCAGGAACAATTTCAGCGGCCTTAAATACAGCAGGCTTGAATGGTTCCTTTTTAAAATCTTTAAGGAAATTTCCAAGCTCTTCACTGGTTTTTGTCAGACCGCTCATCCCGTCTTTTGGTGTGGATTTTTTTTGTCCTTCCGCAAGATGTTCTTCTAATTCCTTTGTGCCTTTATATCTGCCTGTCTTCTCATCCTCACTCCTCCCATAAATCACAGACCCGATTGCTGCATAGTATTGGGAATTATCCGGCACATAGATGAGTTCTTCTATATTAACTCCATCCTGGATTTGTACGCCGCGTTCTTTCCACATATTTGGTATGTGGTGCTGCCACGCCTCCTGCAAAGCAGGGATAAAAGTATTCGGGCCGCCAAGAAGCAGGACATTAGGTCTAAGTGTATTGCCTCTTGTAAGAACACTGAGGTTCTGCTGTACAATAGCCTCAAAGAGAGATGCCATTAATTCTTCAGGCGGTATGCCCTGTTTCTGCAGGCTGTTAATATCTGTCTCTGCAAACACCCCGCACTTTCCGGCAACAGGGTGGAGCCTTATGTCTTTATATCTTAGAGTGGAAATATTTTTATTACCCAGGCTGAGTTTGGCAATAATCTTATCAATAACAGCACCAGTACCGCCGGCGCACTTATCATTCATGCTGGAGAGTTTTCTCTTGTTCCCATCCTGCGTGTCTTCCACCCAGATAATAATCTTCGCATCCTGCCCGCCAAGCTCAATAACAGAGCCGGCTTCAGGATGGAGCTTTTCAACGGCAAGGGAAACCGCATTAACCTCCTGAACAAATTTGGCGCCGATAAACGGTGCAACAGTCCTGCCGCCGCTGCCGGTTACAAAGATACGGAATAGCTCTTTTTTATTTGGGAAGGCTTTTTCGATTGCCTGAAGGAATTCAAGCACCTTATACTGCTGCATAGTCTCATGCCGCTGATAATCACACCAGACAGTCTTATCAGTAACAGCATCAATAACAACTGCCTTAACTGTTGTGGAGCCTACATCAAGACCTATGAAAAAAGAACCATCCCCTGAAACACCACCAGAAACATCAAATGACATTAAACCGCCTCACCCTTTATTAATCGCTTTAAATAAAGACAGTCTGGTTAGACTGACGCGTCAGTCTAACATTGTTTTAAAAAAAAGGTCAAGTGTATTTTTATGCAAAAATTCTGTTGACATGAAAAATCTCAACACCGTCATTAATTAGTGACGCAACCGTCATTCAAAAGTGACTCTATTCATGGTCTTTTTAAAAAGACTACACCTGAAAACATCAATACTTTCAATACATTATGATTTCCAAATATTTGGTATGACCATTGCTATATATAGGATTTGGAAATTGAAGCAAGGATATTCAGGTGATCCCTCATGAGCTATGCGCTCATGAGGGATGATGAAAATGAGTGGGACAAGAATGTCCCACCTATCCTTGATGATATACATCTGGATAGGCGGGGTTTTCTTACCCCGCCGGAAGGATTTTTGGATGAACCGTCATGAGCTGGTGGCTCACAAATGGCAATGAAAACCCCACCCTCACCCTTTCCCTCTCCCTGAGGGAGAGGGGGCTATGTTGATTCCCTCCCCTTCAAGGGGAGGGATAGGGTGGGGATGGGATTGATTTTCGGATGAACCGTCATGAACCAGGGTTCACAAAGGGCCATGAAAATCAGCGGGACAAGAAAGTCCCGCCTATCCTCATAGATATGGATAGGCGGGGTTTTCTTACCCCGCCGTAGAGGATTTTCGGATGAACCGTCATGAGCGGGGCGCTCACAAAGGGAAATGAAAATAGTAAACAGTAAGCAGTGAGCAGTAAACAGGAAAGGCAGTCTTTATCTGCTAACTGCTTACCGCTTACTGCTTACTTGGGGTCATTTT
>JACRGV010000131.1 GCA_016212215.1 Nitrospirota bacterium | reverse complement strand
GGTCAGGTTTGAGTGCGACCGATTGAGCAAACCCGAAGGCGTAGTTGAATCTACGCTGAGGGGTTGCGATTGAGGAGCACACAAAGATGGCCGGAAGATGAGATGCATAAATGTATAGGTTATTTTATGACAGACCCTAAAGGCATGGTGTTACATGTAAAAAACAAGACCCTGATTATTTCATTATTTTTATACGTTATAAACTTCTTCTTTAAATATGAACAATAGATTTTTTGAGCAGCCAATACTCAACTCTCCATATCTATACCCTATGCGTCACTGGGAACTCGACGCAAACGGCCAACCGACACAGAAAATCATAGAGACCCGCCGACGTGCAGAGTTCATTACGCCAATCCCTAAACCCAGAAAACGCAAAGGGGAAGCGGCTCAGCAGCAAATAGTTTTTGACGAGGGGAAAGGGCTTTCAACCCAGAAGCAACAGTACGACCCTACTTCAATAATCAATGAGCTCCGCAGTCATGTGGACAGGTGGCGCGGCATACAAAATTCCAATAATTGGCAGGTGACACCCGAAACCGCCCGGCTTCTTCAATACTGGCGGCATCACCCGTTCAGCGGAATCCGGCCATTCTTTTGTCAGATTGAAGCCGTTGAAACTGCTATCTGGTTGACTGAGGTGGCTCCCAATGATAAGGCAGGAAAAGGCTTTCTTGAGCATCTCGCCAACGCCGGCAACGATGCCAATCCCGGCCTCATAAGATTGGCACTGAAACTGGCAACCGGTGCAGGCAAGACTACTGTCATGGCCATGCTGATTGCCTGGCAGACCATTAATGCAGTTCGCCGTCCCAACAGTAAGAAGTTTACAAGGGGATTTCTTATTGTCACACCCGGCCTGACTATCCGAGACCGGCTCCGCGTGCTTCAGCCTAATGACCCGGACAGTTATTATCAGAGCCGGGAAATTGTGCCCAATGAAATGCTTGCAGATATTAATCGCACAAAAATCGTTATCACTAACTATCATGCCTTCAAACTGCGTGAACGTATAGAGTTATCCAAAGGCGGACGCTCTCTGTTGCAGGGGCGCGGTGAAGACCTTCATACACTGGAAACCGAAGGACAGATGCTCCAGCGTGTAATGCCGGAATTGATGGGCATGAAGAGTATTATGGTATTGAATGACGAAGCCCACCACTGTTACCGTGAAAAGCCCACCCATGAAGATGAAGAAGAAGATTTGACCGGCGACGATAAGAAAGAGGCTGAAGAGAACAATGAGGCCGCAAGACTCTGGATATCCGGACTTGAAATCGTAACCCGCAAACTTGGCATTAACTACATCATTGATCTATCAGCTACACCTTTTTTCCTGCACGGCTCCGGTTATGCCGAAGGAACGCTCTTCCCCTGGACAATGAGCGACTTCTCTCTGATGGATGCCATAGAGTGCGGAATCGTTAAGCTGCCCCGCGTACCTGTGGCTGACAACATTCCCGGCGAGGAGATGCCGAGGTTCCGCAATCTCTGGGAGCACATCCGCAAACGCATGCCAAAGAAAGGCCGGGGCAAAGCTAAAACACTTGACCCGTTAGCCATCCCCGTGGAACTTCAGACAGCTTTGGAAGCGCTCTATGGTCATTACGACAAAACCTTTAACCTCTGGCAGCAGAGCGGTATCAAGGTGCCGCCCTGTTTCATCGTTATCTGCAACAATACATCAACGTCCAAACTTGTATATGACTACATATCAGGTTTCCACAGGGAAAATGAAGACGGGTCTACCAAGCTGGAAAATGGCCGTCTGGCCCTGTTCAGGAATTTCAACGAGCATGGCGACCCGCTTGCACGTCCCCGCACACTGCTGATAGACAGCGCACAACTTGAATCCGGCGATGTACTGGACGATGGCTTCCGCAGTATGGCTGCCGACGAGATTGACCGTTTTCGCCGGGAGATAATAGAACGAACCGGCAACCGCCAACAGGCAGATAACCTGACTGATCAGGAACTGCTTCGTGAAGTCATGAATACCGTAGGCAAAGAAGGACGCCTTGGCGATTCGATCCGCTGTGTGGTCTCGGTCTCCATGCTCACAGAAGGCTGGGATGCCAACACCGTGACCCATGTCCTCGGTGTGCGTGCCTTTGGCACTCAACTTCTGTGCGAGCAGGTGATTGGCCGTGCCCTGCGCCGTCAATCTTACGACCTTAACGAAGATGGGCCTAACAAAGGTCTGTTTAATGTAGAATATGCTGATGTGCTCGGCATTCCCTTTGACTTCACAGCAAAGCCGGTGATAGCGCCGCCTCAGCCTCCACGGGAAACTATTCAGGTCAAGGCTGTTCGTCCTGACCGTGATTCACTTGAAATCAGGTTCCCGCGTGTTTCAGGCTATCGGGTTGAACTGCCGGAGGAACGACTGACCCCTTCATTTAATGAAGACTCTGTGCTGGAGTTGACCCCGGATCTCGTTGGCCCTTCTATTACCAAAAACCAGGGAATCATCGGCGAAGGGGTGGACTTGAACCTTATCCATACACGCGACATGCGCCGCTCCACACTGCTGTTTCATCTCACACAGCGCCTCCTTTATACTAAATGGCGCGACCCCGGTGAGGAGGCCAAATTGCATCTATTTGGCCAGCTCAAGCGGATCACAAAACAGTGGCTCGATGACTGTCTGGTTTGTAAAGGTGGCACCTATCCGGCTCAGCTTATGTATCAGGAACTGGCAGACATGGCCTGCGAGCGCATTACCGCAGGCATTACCCGCTCGGAGCTTGGCAAACGTCCTATCAAGGCCGTCCTCGACCCGTACAATCCTGCAGGCTCCACCCGCTTTGTAAATTTCAATACATCGAAAACCAGCCGCTGGGAAACGGATGCCCGCCGCTGTCACATCAACTGGATTATTCTCGACAGTGACTGGGAGGCCGAGTTTTGTCGCGTGGCAGAGGCGCATCCGAAGGTAAGGTGTTACGTCAAGAACCACAACCTCGGGATGGAAGTGCCATACCGCTATGGCTCTGAGACTCGCAGATATATCCCCGACTTCATAGTGATGGTTGATGATGGCCACGGAGAGAACGACTTCCTGCACCTGATTGTTGAGATAAAAGGTTACCGGCGTGAGGATGCCAAAGAGAAGAAGAACACCATGGATGTCTATTGGGTGCAGGGTGTAAACAACCTCGGCAGTTATGGCCGCTGGGCCTTTGCTGAGTTTACCGAGGTCTATCAGATCGAGTCTGATTTTGAGCAAAAAGTTGAAGACAAGTTTAATAAGATGATTGACGGAATTGTGAAGAGTGAAGGGTGAAATGAAAAACGAGCTGACATTTACGTCGCTGATTAGTTCCATTCGGCAAATTAATGACGAGCTGGCCGCACAGGCGAGCCGGGCGGTGAATGTCAGTCTCACGATGCGCAATTGGCTGATCGGTTGCTATATAGCCGAATACGAACTGCGCGGTGCGGATAGGGCCGGGTATGGGGATCGGCTTTTGTTGAGCTTATCTAATGAGCTGGAAAAACTCAACATAAGCTCCTGCGGGAAGCGACAACTCTATCAATATCTCCGATTTTATCAGACCTATCCTCAGATTGTGCGGTCACTGTCCGCACAATTACAACATCTCGCCCCACAGGGCATTATTGATGTTCAGGAAAAAGTGCAGTCAACGACCGCACTTTCCCGTATTGATCCTCAGATGCTTCTGCAACGGCTTTCCTATACGCATATCGAGCACCTGATCGCCATAGATGACGACACTAAACGGGCCTTCTACGAAATCGAATGCCTTCAGGGCAACTGGTCGGTACGGGAGCTGAAACGCCAGATTCACAGCCTCTATTATGAGCGTTCAGGTCTCTCCTTCGACAAGAAAAAACTGTCTGAAGTAACAAGACAGGGAGCTGAATCATCGAAGTCACAGCTTACTATACGCGATCCCTATATATTCGAGTTTCTGGGATTGAAGCCCAAAGAGGTAATGAGTGAATCCCATCTGGAGGACCAGATTATTGACAAGCTCGAAGAGTTTCTGCTGGAACTTGGACATGGCTTTTGCTTTGAATCACGGCAGAAACGGATACTGATTGGCGACGAGTATTTTTTTATTGACATGGTTTTCTATCACCGCATATTGAAATGCCATGTCCTTGTTGAATTGAAATTAGAGCAATTCAGCCAGGAAGGCATCGGCCAGCTCAATACCTACGTAAGCTGGTATCGAAAGAATATGATGACCGGAGGCGACAATCCTCCGGTCGGCATACTGCTCTGCACAGATAAAAATCACGCCCTGGCTGAATATGCCCTGGCCGGGATGGATAATAATCTCTTTGTATCCAAATACCAGCTCGAACTACCAAAGAAAGAAGATATGCAGAAGTTTATTGAAGAACAGTTGAAGACTGAAGGTGAAGGATAAAATCATGGCAAAAAAGAAAACAAACAAACTGACCGTTGAAACCCTCAAGCACGAAGAGGCGAGCCGCAAAAATATTCCTACTGCCGAGCATCAGTCTGTCATGTACGATGCAGAGAAAAATCCTATCCGTGTAGCATACGAGCGGCGCAACCGCGACCTTGATCCTCAGCTTGTCTGGCGAGGGAAGGATATGCAGGACTGGTCTGACCTGATAGTCCATGCCCCTCCGCTCTATATTCAGGAGAAGGTACAGCCGAAAGTCATCATTGATGACTTAGTAGTGAATAGTGCAAAGTGGTTAGTGGATAGTAAAAAACAAGCCACTCAAATAGATCTCTTTGCCGACTTCAACGGCTTACCCAGCGAGAGTGCCAAAACTGAGTTTTATCAGCACGATGCCCATTGGGCCAACCGCATGATCCTTGGAGACAGCCTTCAGGTCATGGCATCATTAGCTGAGCGTGAAGGACTGCGCGGCAAGGTGCAGATGATCTATTTTGATCCTCCCTACGGCATCAAGTTCAACTCCAACTTTCAGTGGTCAACCACCAGCCGGGATGTGAAGGATGGCAACGTTGATCATATAACCCGTGAACCGGAACAGGTAAAGGCATTTCGTGATACGTGGCGGAACGGCATTCATTCCTATCTGACCTATCTGCGTGATCGGCTAACCGTGGCGCGGGATTTATTGACGGAATCAGGGTCCATCTTTGTGCAGATTGGGGATGAGAATGTGCATCGGGTGCGGGCGGTTATGGATGAGGTGTTTGGGGATGAAAATTTTGTTAGCCTTATCAAGTTCAAAACTACTGGCGGTAGGGCCTCTGATCTACTCGATAAGGTGACTAATTATTTACTTTGGTATGGTAAGCGAACGGAGCAGATCAAATTTAGAAAGCTCCTGCAAACTAAAAGTGAGGAAGAACTTGATTTGTTCGAGTGGATTGAGTTACACGACGGCATCATTTCACGGTCTACTATAGAAAACAGAGCATCAGGAAAATGTTACATGTTGACAGATTTGACTTCGCAAGGGGACGGGAATCCAGAAGATACGTTTGTTTTTCAGGACAGGAGTTACTATTCGAGAAGTGGTCGACATTGGACGACAAACTCTGTCGGGAGAAATGTTCTGGTCAAGGCCGGCAGGGTACAAAAGAAAGGTGAGAATGTCTTCTATCGAAAATACGTTGACGATTACCCTGTGCGCGTAATAGGAGATCTTTGGTTAGATACAGCAATGGGAGGCTTCAAGAAAAACCAAGAAAAGATATATGTTGTGCAAACTTCTACAAGTGCGATCCAACGCTGCCTCCTCATGACCACCGACCCCGGCGATCTCGTCCTCGATCCCACCTGCGGTTCCGGCACAACTGCTTACGTTGCTGAACAGTGGGGGCGGAGGTGGATTACGATTGACACCTCGCGTGTCGCTCTTGCACTCGCCCGTGCCCGCATCATGGGCGCACGCTATCCGTACTACCTGCTGGCAGACAGCCGCGACGGACAGCTTAAGGAAGCCGAGGTAACCCGCACCGCGCCATCAAGTCAGCCCACACGTGGCGACATCCGTCATGGCTTCGTTTATGAGCGGGTGCCACACATCACGCTAAAGTCCATCGCTAATAATGCTGAGATTGATGTGATCTGGGAGAAGTATGAGCAGCGATTGGCACCGCTGCGTGAAGAGTTGTCAGTGAAGATTGGAAAGCAGAAGACTCTCGAAGAATGGGAAATTCCACGTGAAATGCCTGAGAACTATCCACTTGCCACTCAACCACTATTCACTGCCTTTTGGGAACAGCGTATTGCCCGTCAGAAAGAAATCGACGCGTCCATCGCCTCCAAGGCGGAGTTCGAATACCTCTACGACAAACCTTATGACGACAAAAAGAAAGTCCGCGTGGCCGGGCCATTCACAGTTGAAAGTCTTTCACCTCACCGCGTGCTGGCTGTGGGTGCTGATGATGAGTTGATTGATTCCGTGGCGGAATCAAATGAGGGCTATGGCGGGGAACGGGACTTTGTTCAGATGATTTTAGAAAATCTCAAGACCGCTGGAGTTCAACAGGCTCACAAGGAAGATAAAATCACATTCACATCGCTTACCCCTTGGCCAGGAGATATGGTCTGCGCAGAAGGACGGTACATGGAACGTCCCTCACCCCAACCCTCTCCCCAAAGGGGCGAGGGGGTAGAAGTCGAAAAACGTGCCGCTATTTTCATTGGCCCAGAGTTCGGCACGGTCTCCCGCCCTGATCTTGTGGCCGCCGCCCGCGAGGCCGGTGATGCCGGTTTTGATGTGCTGATCACCTGCGCCTTCAACTACGATGCCCATTCATCAGAGTTCAACAAACTCGGCCGCATCCCGGTGCTCAAGGCGCGAATGAATGCAGACCTGCACATGGCCGACGACCTTAAGAACACGGGCAAAGGAAACCTGTTCGTCATCTTCGGAGAACCTGATATAAATATTCTGGATGCTGAAGACGGTCAGATTAAGGTCAAAGTAAATGGCGTGGATGTATTCCATCCCAATACCGGAGAAGTCCGCAGCGACGGTGCCGAAGGAATCGCCTGCTGGTTCATTGATACCGACTACAACGAAGAAAGCTTCTTCGTCCGTCATGCTTATTTCTTAGGGGCAAACGATCCCTACAAAGCACTTAAAACCACACTCAAAGCCGAGATCAACGAAGACGCCTGGGCAACATTAAACAGCGACACCTCCCGCCCCTTCGACAAACCCAAAACCGGGCGGATAGCTGTGAAGGTGATAAATCATTTGGGAGATGAAGTGATGAAGGTGTTTCGGGTATGATGATGAGGGACATTAAATGAGTGTTTCTAATCCTGCTGTGACAGCTACCACACGGAGAAGTCGCTCGATTTTTGAACTGTCTTGCGATGAAGCTCGATCGTTTTTTCTAAAACAAGAGAGCTATTGCACCATTGATCTGCCCCCATATTTTCATTTCAGCAAGCTACTTATCGGCATTAGCAAAGCCCTTGAGGGCAAGGCTCTCTCTGATCTTCAAAATCAAAAACCGCGAGACCTTGAAAATGTCAATCACCTGATTTTGAACAACAAAGACGGCAGGCATGCATGGCGGCCTCTACAGTTAATACACCCGGTGCTGTACGTTTCTCTGGTCAATAGAATCACAGAAAAAGACCACTGGGAATTGATCTGCAGCCGGTTTGCTGAATTTGCCAGTAACAAAAAGATTAAATGCCTGAGCCTTCCCGTCGAATCATTAACTGATGAACCGTCATGAGCGGGGCGCTCACAAAGGGAAATGAAAATAGTAAACAGTAAGCAGTGAGCAGTAAACAGGAAAGGCAGTCTTTATCTGCTAACTGCGTACCGCTTACTGCTTACTTGGGGTTGATTTTCGGATGAATGTGGGCAGAAACTACCTGCCTCTGCCGCCCCTGCCCCTGTCTCCACGGCCTCTGTCCCTGTCTCCGCCTCTGCCGCCACCGCCGCCCATAGGTCTTCCGCCGGAAGGTCTTCTGCCGCCGCCGCTATCCCGTTTAACCGGAGGTTTTGCCTCATTAACTGTGAGGTTTCTCTCTTTTAATGCTGTGCCATTAAACATGGTAATGGCGTTTTTTGCCTCATCAGGCGTTGACATCTCCACAAAACCGAATCCCCTCGGCTGTCCTGTTTGAGCATCTGTGATAATCTTCACAGATTCAACAGTACCTGCCTGAGAAAAAAGCTCTGTTATGTCATTTTCCGACGCCTGATAAGACAGATTTCCTACAAAAAGTTTTGTGCCCATATTCTTCCTCCGGGTTGAAAAAAATTTACCATAGCATGAAAGAGTTAAGCGATTTTGTCAAGTGAAATTTATTAGCTGTCATTGTTAGTAGTACACATGTGAAAATCAATGGGAAAATCTGGACTTGCCCAAATAAAAACTGTTAGAATATGCATGGAATAAATGAAGCAACAGAGGCTCTTGCAAAAGTATCAAAATGCTGTCATTCCCGCAGGTTTTAAGCGGGAATATAGTGTTTTATTACTGAAAATCATATCCGTCCCCGAATGTTGCTATCGGGGATAGAAGATTTCGTGGATGACAGAGACTTTTGCAAGAGCCTCAACAGATACGGAATTAAAGCTCATTGAGGAATTAACTCACATAGGATGAAAGTAAGGATATAACCATGTCAAAAGTCCTTATAAACCGATACTACACCAACCTCGACCGTGCCTTGCAATTCGGCAAGTCCAGTAATGAAGATGCCATAAAGAGTTATTTCTGGCTCCTTCTTAACGAATATGCGCACAAAAACAATTACGAAGTGGTCCGCGAAGTCTCCTGCATGGGAACGCGCGGCAGCAAGGTAAAGCCTGACGGGATTCTCAAAAACATTTGGGCACTGGATGTAGGTTACTGGGAGAGCAAGGATGAAAAGGATGTAATTGATGATGAGATAGACACAAAGATAAAAAAGGGCTATCCACTCACCAATACGCTTTTTGAGGACAGCCAGACTGCGGTTTTGTTCCAGCGCAACGAAGAAGTGATGCGGGCCTCAGTCCGTAATGCCGATGAGCTTGACGCTATTATCACAGCCTTCATTTCTTATAAAAATGAGGCTGTATACAAGTTTGAAGATGCAATAGAAAAATTCAAACAGGACATCCCAGTTATCATTGAAACCCTGAGAAATAGAATTGAAGAGGCCGGGGCGAAGAGTGAAAGTTTCATAAAAGAACGTGACAAATTCCTGAAGCTTTGCAAGGACGAGATAAATCCTGACATTACGCTGGTTGACATCCGTGAGATGATGATCCAGCACATACTGACAAGCGACATTTTCAATAAGATATTCGATGACCAGGGCTTTCACCGGCACAACACTATCGCAGCAGAGCTTGAAAATCTCATCTGTACGCTATTCAGCTATGCGGAGCGAAGAAATCTGCTTGCATCCATAGAACATTATTACGATTCCATAAATGCCGCAGCCGCAGCCATTGCAGACCATCACGAAAAGCAGAAATTTCTCAAGGTGCTATATGAGAACTTTTACAAGGTCTATAACCCAAAGGCAGCCGACCGCCTCGGCGTTGTTTACACGCCCAATGAGATAGTTAAGTTCATGATAGAGAGCGCTGATTACCTTCTCTTCAAGCATTTCGGCAAGACCCTTGCCGATAAAAATGTAGAAATACTTGATCCGGCCGCAGGAACAGGCACATTCATCTGCGACATCATCGAGCATATACCAAAACAGCATCTGACCTATAAATACGGGAATGAACTCCACGCCAACGAGGTTGCCATACTCCCTTATTATATAGCTAACCTCAACATAGAATACACATACAAGCAGAAGATGGGGATCTATGAAGAATTTCCGAACATCTGTTTTGTGGATACTCTGGACAATACAGCACCTCTTGACTACTCAGGCAAGCAGGAAAACATATTTGCACTAACCAATGAAAATGCCGAGCGCATTCGCAGGCAGAACCGGAAGAAGATTTCAGTCATAATCGGCAATCCTCCATACAATGCTAACCAGAAGAATGAAAACGAGAACAATAAAAACCGTGAATATCCTGAGATAGATAAGCGCATTAAAGATACGTACATCAAGAACAGTACTGCTCAGAAGACAAAGGTTTATGATATGTATTCCCGCTTTTACCGCTGGGCTATGGACAGGATTGATAAAAACGGCGTAATCGCATTAATTACCAATCGCAGCTTCATTGACAGTCGTACCTTTGATGGATTCCGCAAATGCGTGGAAGATGGATTCAGCCATGCTTACATAGTTGACACAAAGAGCGATGTCCGCGCCAATCCAAAGATTGCCGGGACAACACATAATGTATTCGGCATACAAACCGGCGTTGCTGTTATGTTCCTTGTGAGGAAAGAGAAGGAGGAAGGAAAATGCAGGATTGAATATGTCGCTATGGACGACTTCTGGCGCAAAGAAGAAAAGCTTGAATGGCTCCGGACAAACCCAATGGAAAAAATTGAGTTCTCACACATCACTCCCAATAAAAACCATAGTTGGATAAATCAGGCAGATAATGATTTTAATGAATTGATTGCTTGCGTGGATAAAGATGTTAAGGTAGGCAAGAGCCAAGAAGCAGTTTTCGGACTTTTTTCAAATGGCATTGTTACAGCAAGAGATGAGTGGTCTTATGATTTTAATGGAAGTGCTTTAGAAAAAAAGGCCGATTTCTTTTGTAGTTTTTATGCTTCAGAACAAAGAAGATGGATGCAGTCTAAAAAGAATATTCCAATAAATGATTTTGTTCAAAGAACGATCAAATTTGGCTCTGAAATTGAAAACCACTTGGTGAAAGGTGACATATTAAAGTTTGATAAAAAGAATATCACATACTCTTTATTCAGACCTTTCATTCAAAAAGAGTTTTATTTTGATAGGATTTACACACATAGAATTTATCAACAAGAAAAAATTTGTGGTTTTAGGGGTGAGTTCGAAAACAGAATAATTTCCTTTTTAAGCATTGCATCTGCTAATGAACTATATGCTTTAGTCACAAACAAGGTATTTGATGCAGGTTTATTAAAACAAGGTAATGGAATAACTCAATGTCTACCACTCTACAGTTACGACAGTGCAGGCAACCGCATAGACAACATTACCGATTGGGGACAGGCTAAGTTCCGCTGCCATTACAATGATAATAAGATTGAGAAGGAAGACATCTTCCATTATGTATATGCCGTTCTGCACAACCCTACCTACCGCAAGAAGTATGAGCTGAACCTTAAACGAGAGTTCCCGCGAATACCATTCTATGAAGAATTTTGGAAATGGGCTGGATGGGGCAAGGAGCTTATGGCCTTACATATAGACTATGAGACCGTTGAACCATATATGTTGAAGGTCATCACCAGTGATACAAAATCTGAGCATAAGCGGATTATCAAAGATATGCCTAAAGATATAATAGATGTGTGCGAACCACAGGCGATGTACGGTCGCCAGCCAAAGATAAAGGTGAAACTCAGGGCAGACAAAGAAAGAGGCGTCATAGAGATAGACGAACTCACCACAATGACCGGCATACCCAAAGAGGCTTGGGAATACAAGCTGGGCAACCGCAGTGCCCTTGAATGGATACTTGATCAGTATAAAGAAAAGAAGCCGTCTGATCCCACCATTGCCGATAAATTCAACACCTACCGCTTTCAGCATTACAAAGATAAGGTTATAGACTTACTGAAACGGGTATGTACCGTGAGTGTTGAGACAATGAAGATTGTTAGGGAGATGGAAGGGGTAGAAAGTAGAATAGAGGGGTAAATTTAGAAAGGAGGACACAGATGGATATAGAAGTTTATTTAAAGGAAGCTGTCAGAAGAATTATTGATAACTTCAATCCTGAAAAGATTATTCTGTTTGGCTCTTATGCCTATGGTCAGGCGACAAAGGACAGCGATATTGATTTAATGGTGGTAATGGATACCGATTTGAAACCTTACGAAAGAGCGATTCCCATAAGGAAGGCCCTGAAATATCTTGGGATACCTAAAGATGTTATTGTAAGGACGCCGCAGGAGTTTGAGAGATTTAAGGATATTATTGGAACCATAATTTATACGGCAGCTCATAAAGGAAGGGTGGTCTATGAACGGTGATAAGATAAATGCCGTGAACGCTTGGTTCAAAAAAGCCGAAAACGACCTCAGAACTGCTGAATATACCATGACAATGGATGATCCGCCTTATGATACTGTTTGTTTTCATGCCCAACAATGCGCTGAAAAATATATGAAAGGCTTCCTGACGTTCCATGAAATAGATTTTCCTAAGACACATTCCATTGAAGACCTTGTGTTATTATGTAAAGATATTTCACCGTCTCTTGAATCAGAGATTGGAGATGTTGAGGTTTTGTCAATTTATGCGGTTGAGGCAAGATACCCTTCTGAGATGTACTATGAAATACCTGAAGAAAAGGCATACGAAGCCATAGAGTTTGCGAAAAAAGTTAACTCTGTAGTGCTGAAACATCTTGAAGGGAAGATGTAATTACTGATTGCGGAGCGGATTATTTCTATGAGTGCATTTGATTGCCATCAACTCGTAGGTTTGTATACAAATTGGCTTAAAGATAAAGCCAAAATAAAAACAATAGGTGATATATGTGAACTTACTACTCCATTTGTTGACCGGCATAATGATTATATGCAGATATATGTTAAATCTACGCCATCGGGGATGTTGTTAACAGATGATGGATATACACTCATGGATTTAGAGATAAGCGGTCTTGAATTTAATACGGAACGCAGAAAGAATGAACTCAAGATTATTCTGAATGGATTTGGGGTAAGCCTTAATGGGGATAGCCTTGAAGCAGAGGCCCGCCATGATAATTTTCCACAAAAAAAACATAACCTGTTGCAGGCAATGCTTGCGATCAATGACCTTTTTGTAATGGCTCCTGCTAAAGTTGCAAGCTTTTTCAAAGAAGACGTTGAGAGGTTTCTATTGTTACACGAGATCAGATTTTCCAAGGATATTAATTTTATCGGGAAAAGTGGCTTCAATCACCATTTTGATTTTGTGATACCACCTTCTAAGACAGTACCTGAGAGAGTTTTAAGAACGATTAACAATCCTGCAAAGAATAGTGTATCTGCCATGATATTTTCCTGGGATGATGCAAGAAAAGTAAGAGCAGAAAATTCAATTGCTATAGCTATGCTTAATGATCAGGATAAAGAAATCAGCCCTGACACTATACATGCGTTGAAGGCTTATGATATTGAACCGTTATTATGGAGTAAGCGTGATAAATATGTTGAGAAACTTGCAGCCTGAGAATTGGGCTTTTAAATATCTTTAAGTTAATCTTTCAATTAGAAGGAAATTGGGATTTACCTGAATTGAAGTCAGGAGGATATTGCAATGAAAACACCCTACAGTTTCTCAGTCTTGAGGTATATCCATGACATTGTAACAGGAGAGTTTATAAACGTTGGGGTTGTGTTATATGCTCCAAAGGTTAAATTCCTTAGTGCCATGTGTACGCCGAGGTATGGACGCCTTTCAAAGATGTTCTCAAATGTTGATGGTGACCACTTTCGTCAGGTTGTAAGCTATATTCAGGCAAGATTGGAAGAAGAAGGGGAACGTTTGATTACGGAACTCCGTTTTGAAAAACTTCCGGCAAGTGTTGCAGGTTTTACCTCTAAGGTTTTACCGCCTGATGATAGCTCTTTACAGTTTTCACCGGAGGGTTTTGGGATAACAGAAAAACCACAAGAGACTCTTGAACAGCTTTACAGCCGGTATGTAGAAAAATATTATGAGAAAACAGAACGGCATGGCAGGGGCGATGAGGATATAAGGAAACAAGGAGGACACAGATGGATATAGAAGTTTATTTAAAGGAAGCTGTCAGAAGAATTATTGACAACTTCAATCCTGAAAAGATTATTCTGTTTGGCTCTTATGCTTATGGTCAGGCGACAAAGGACAGCGATATTGATTTAATGGTGGTAATGGATACTGATTTGAAACCTTATGAAAGAGCGATTCCCATGATGTAAAAGTGGAACTTTCAGAGTTTAAGCGACTTTACTCGACTATATTTCCCTGCCCTGAAAAATAGCCTTGACTATATTTCATTGCTGTGAAAAAATGTTACCATGCTAAGCAGGACGCTGTATTTAAATGCATGGAATAAGCTTTCTTCAGAGAAGAGCATGGTATTTCTTGCCGGTCCACGGCAGGCCGGTAAAACAACCCTCTCAAAAATAATGGCGGAATCATTCAGCAACAGCCTCTATTTCAACTGGGATATCCATTCCGACAGGGGCACACTATTTGAAGATCCTTACTTCTTTGAAAAAGTTGATAGAATAGATGCCTCCACACCTTTAATTATCTTTGATGAAATACACAAATATAAAAACTGGAAGAATTATCTTAAAGGGGTATACGATCGGGACTGTGACAGTTATAAATTCCTTGTTACAGGCAGTGGAAGGCTTGACATATACCAGAAGGGCGGCGACTCACTGGCCGGGCGATATTATATGTTTCACCTCTTCCCTTTGTCAGTATCAGAGCTTGGGAGAAAAAACATATCTATATCTGATTTTATTGCTGACCCTCTTCAAATCAAAATGAAGGGTTTGAAAGAGGCCAGGACTATATGGAATAACCTGTCAGAGTTAAGCGGATTTCCTGAACCTTATGTGTCAGGCAAGGAGCAGACATACAGGCGATGGTCCGGTACTTATGCCAATCAATTAATACGGGAGGATATCCGGGACGTGGTAGAGATAAAATCTGTAACCGATATTGAGACCCTCTATCTTCTTCTCCCTTCAAAGGTGGGAAGTCCTCTGTCAATTGCTTCTTTATCAGGAGACCTCGGAGTCTCATATAACTCTGTCCGCAACTGGCTATCGGTTTTTGAAAGGTTTTTCCTTGTGTTCAGCATACCTACGTGGACAGAGAAAATATCGAGGGCGATCCTGAAAGAAAGGAAATATTACCTCTGGGACTATCCAAGGATCAAGAACCCTGCTGCCCGTTTTGAAAATATGGTTGCCGCAGAGCTTTGGAGGGCTGTAAATTTATGGACCGATATGGGGCACGGCGACTTTACACTACATTTTTTAAAAAACAAGGAGAAGCAGGAAGTAGATTTTTTGATAGCGAAAAACAGGGAACCATTTTTACTAATTGAGTCGAAGTTAAACGATATAACTCCATCAAAGTCTCTGCAAATTTTCCAAAAACTCCTCAAGATACCGGCGGTTCAACTTACCGGCAGCGGGGATTCCTACAGGCTGATAAATAATGAAGAAAACAAAATCCTTATTGCACCGGCTTATCAGTGGCTTGCTCAATTGCCTTGAGTACAATTAATTAAGCCCACTCCCTTACCCGTATGCAAGCTGCAACATGTCCGTTACCGAATTCAGTTAACGGTGGAACAGCTTCCTTACATTCCGGGATTACTTTTGGGCATCTCGTATGAAAACGGCACCCTGTTGGTATTGAGATCGGGCTTGGGATATCACCTTCAAGGAGAATCGCTTTCCTCTCCCTTTTTGAGGGGTCAGGAACAGGGATGGCGGAAAGTAACGCCTGTGTATATGGATGAAGCGGTCTTTTATACAGGTCATCCACAGGAGCAAGCTCCACTATTTTACCGAGATACATGACAATTACCCTGTCACTGATATGCCTTACAACATTTAAGTCATGTGCTATGAAGAGATAGGATATATGATACTCATCCTGTAGTTCTTTCAGAAGGTTTACAACCTGGGCCTGAATGGAGACATCAAGGGCTGACACCGGTTCATCTGCCACAATCAGTTTTGGTTTTAATGCTATCGCCCTCGCCACACCTATCCTTTGCCTCTGTCCGCCGCTGAATTCATGGGGATAACGTCTCATAACATCAGGAGATAGCCCGACCTTCTGTAAGAGTGTTGCCGTCTCTTCCCGGCGTTCAGCCTTAGTACCAATCTTATGAACTATAAGAGGCTCTTCGATAATCTCACCTACAGTTAACCTGGGATTTAAAGATGCATAAGGGTCCTGAAATATTATCTGCATTTCACGACGCAACTCCTTCAACCGCTTTTTACTGACCTGACCCAAGTCCTCACCCATGAGTTTTATTTCACCCTCAGTAGGTTCAATCAGCCTCAGTATCAGCCGTCCGGTTGTTGATTTCCCGCATCCGCTCTCACCAACAAGGCTCAGCACCTCATTTTTATAGAGGTCAAAGCTAATGCCATCTACAGCATGTACCACCCGGCCTTTTTTTCCGAACATCCCTTCATGTACCGGAAAATACTTTTTCAAATCCCTGACTGTTAGTAGTTGCTCCTTCATGTTTATATGAAATACTCCATAGCTCACCCTCCCCCCAAAGGGGGAGGATATTATTAGAATCCCACTGAGGTTTTTCTTACTTCTTGCCTCTTACTTCTACCTTCAGCCTTCAGTCTTCTTATTCTGACCTCTTACTTCTTGCTTCTAACTTCTGCTTTTAATCTGCTCACTGCTTACCGCTTACTGTCTTATACTCCCAGCACCTTACAAAATGCCCGCCTCCGGCATCAATGAGTTCAGGCTCCTTGCTCCTGCATTTATCAATAACATATTTACATCTTGGACTGAACTTACATCCCTCCGGCAACTCTGTAAGCCTCGGCACAAAGCCATTTATAGCCCTGAGCTTTTGTCCCCTCACATCTCCGGGCTGTGGGATGGATTCAAGTAAGCCAATAGTATATGGGTGAAGCGGTTCTTTAAATAGCGCATTAGTTGCTGCATATTCAACAATCTTACCTGCATACATTACAGCTACATCGTCTGCTGTCTCCGCTATTACCCCTAAATCATGGGATATCAGGATAAGGGCTGTGTGGAGTGACTCAACAAGGTTTTTCAGAAGCCTCAGTATCTGTGCCTGTATAGTTACATCCAGTGCTGTAGTCGGTTCATCAGCAATTATCAGGGCAGGGTCACAGGCAACGGCCATTGCAATCATCACCCTCTGCCTCATCCCACCGCTCATCTGGTGCGGGTATTCTCTTACTCTTCTATCAGAATCAGGTATACCGACACGCTGAAGCAATGTTGCTGCCTCTTCCATCGCCCTTCTTCGATTGAATCCCTTATGAGTCCTCAGTATCTCTGCAATCTGGTTCCCAATCGTAAACACAGGATTTAAGGAGGTCATCGGGTCCTGAAAAACCATTGTAATACGGTTTCCCCGCAGATTCCTTATCTCTTCATTGCTTAATTTTAAGATGTCCTGTCCATCAAAGGATATGCCGCCTGAAACTATCTTCCCCGGAGGAGGGACAAGCCGCATAATACTGAGACCTGTAACACTCTTACCACAACCGGATTCACCGACTATCCCAAGTATCTTCCCTTTGTCTACGCTGAAGCTGACATTATCAACAGCAGGAAGGACACCTTCTGAAGTAAAAAATTGAGTCCTGAGTTTTTCTACCTTTAGTAACATAAGCCCTATTTAGAGTTCTGCATTTGATACAAATGACAGGTATATTCTGGCGTCGTGATTTTCAGGGTCAATAGTCAGTGCCCGCTTCCATTCCCGTATTGCCATATCAACAAACCCCTTCATGTAATAAGTAATACCGAGGTGCAGGAAGGCCGGCACATACTTTGGACCCGCATTCTGTGCCTTAATGAAAATATCTGCTGCAGATTCAAGGTCGCCATTTTCCCTGTACGCAAGTCCAAGTTGAGTAATTATGTCAGGATAGTTAGGACATAACTTAAGTGCCTTCCTGTATTCTGATATTGCCTCTTTAAACCTGCCGAGAAAATAATACTGTTCTCCCAGTCTTGCGTGTTCATTTGCCAGTTTCCCGTCAATGTAAGGGTCTTTAACCTTTCTGGTTTTATATACAGTTTTTACGGCAGTATTAAATATCTTATAGGCATTCTCATGTCGTCCAAGTTCATTATAGACGATAGATAGATTAAGGGCGGCCTCAGTATATGCCGGATTTATCTTCAGGGCCTTTTCAAAAAGGGTCGCTGCCTTTTGGGAAAGTCCTTTACGCTGGTAAATAATTCCGAGTTTATTATAAACATCTGCATATCTGTCAGGCCCGTCTTTTACAATCTCAGAGAAACACCTTGATGCTGAATCAAAGTCTCCCTGTTCAAAGAAAACTCTACCTTCTTCATATAAATCCTGTTGTTCCGGTGTCATGGATTTGTAGGTTACTCGAAATGGCTATAAGTGTCAATGCTCAAGGGAAAGATCAAAAGAAAGAAGTGAGAAGCAAGAAGTAGGATTAAGAATAAGATTGAGATTGAGTTAAGCAATATGTGGGAGAGGGTGCCAAGTTTATTCCCTCCCCTTCAAGGGGAGGGTTAGGGTGGGGATGGGGTTGATTTTCGGATGAGCCCTGCGGATCAATGCGTATGAAACCCGTCGCCGTGGGAATGGCCGCCGCCGAAGAGTTTGCGTTTTGGTCTGGTGCCCTTTTGCGGGGCAGGCTCTTTATCCGGTTTTTTCTCATGCTCATGCGAATGTGGGACTATTACATCAGGATGTTCAGGTGAATGTTCAGGGTGCTTTAATTCATGAATGTGGGTCTCAGGAACAGTCTCTTCGTGAAGATGTTCATGTCCATGTTCATGTGCATGCAAGTGGACATGCTTATGCTGATCCGGACCGTGTATATGAAGATGAGCATGAAGAAAGTTTTTGATAATATCGCGGTGTTCCTCGTCCATCGTTGCTGAGTGAAGCATGTCGTGGAGTAATTCATGTGTCTGTAGCGCCAGCGGTAATTCAAGACTGTTTGCCTCAAGTAACTTACGGTCATAAAGTATTTCTGAGGCAAGCCCATCCGCAACAATTTTGCCGTCTGTCAATACGATACAGCGGTAACATACCTCTAATGCAATATCAAGGTCATGGGTACACAGAAGAATGGTTTTATCTGAAGTCTTCAGCCAATCTATCATTCTCCTGCGGCTGAGGGGGTCCATATTGGTAGAAGGTTCATCAAATACAAGTATCTCAGGCTGGTATGATAAAACTGTTGCAAGTGCAAGACGCTTTCTCTCACCAAATGACAGGTGAAATGACGGGCGCTCTTCACGGCCTGTTAAACCAACCATCTCAAGGGCGTCTTTAACACGGCTATGTATCTCATCTTTCGAAAGGCCAAGATTAAGAGGGCCAAATGCAACATCGTCAAACACTGTAGGACAAAAGAGCTGATCATCAGGGTCCTGGAAAACTATACCTACCTTTTTCCGCACCTCGATAAGATTCTCTTTTCTTATTTCCAACCCATCTATTACAACCTTCCCATCACTGGACAGCAGTACACCGTTTAATAAACTCATAAATGTGGACTTTCCTGCACCATTAGGCCCGATCAATGCAACCTTTTCACCATGCCCGATGTTACATGAAATCCCCTTTATTACATCATGCCCATCAGGATACGTAAAAAATACATTATTTACTTCAATCGCATTATCTCTTGCCATTCATAACTCTCCTTTTTTCTTACTTTTGCCTCTTGCGTCTTACTTCTAACCTCTTACTTATTGCTTCTGACCTATACTTACTGCTTACTGTTAACTGCTTACCGCTTACTAAACTAATACCATCCTTTCACCGCCGGTTTAAATATCCCCAGCAAATTCCATGCAAGAAGCACTATAATAACACAAAGAACCATAGCAGCCTTTACAAAATCTTTCCACCCTGCGTTGAACTCTACCATTGTATGAAACTCACCCTGGTATCCTTTGGAAAGCATCGCCTTGTATACCCTCGTAGTTCTTTCGAAACTTCGCACAAGTAAAGTTCCGACAAAATTACCCATAACATACAGCGTATTTAAATCTGTCTTCATAACAAATCCGCGGCATCTCATGGCAGTATCCATCCGCTTCATCTCATCTACAAAAACAAATATATACCTGTAAGTAAACAGAAGCATCTGCACAATAACCTTTGGACATTTTAAACGCTGCATCGCAATCATTGAAATATCAAATCGAGCAGAACCAAATATAGCATAAGTAGTCATCACAATGGCAAGTGCCTTAATAAATATAAGGGTCGCCAGACGAAGCCCCTCCCATGCAAATGGAATTTTCCAGATGTAAAACGCAGCCTCGCCCGGATAGGAAAAAGGCATGATTAAAAAGAATGGCGCTAAGAAAAAAACTACCCATGTCAGACCCTGGACAATAAAATAGAGCGGCAGGCCTGTTATTTTCAGAAATATCATCGCCATAATAATCGCAATAATGACAAGGGGAATCGAATTAAGGATAGCTGTTCCAAACATGAATATACCGAGAGACAGTATCTTCAACCTTGGGTCCCAGCGGTGTATAGAAGTTTCTAAATGTGCATAGCGGTCTATATCAAGGGGCATGGCGTTGTCCTGTCTGACGATGACCTGCAAGTATGTCAGGCTTTACCTTCATAAGAAATCCTGCACACGCACCTACAACAATACTTTCTATTACCATAACTGGAACATGGGCCAAAAGCGCATAACCGGCAGTAGCCCTGAATTCCTCACCTGTTGTTACAAGTGCAAGCGCAAGTATAATGCCGGAAAATACAACACTCAAGGCAGCGGCTATGCCGCCGAATATCGGTTCCCGCTTTGGAGTTGTTCTAAAACGATGGCGCATCTGCCAGATAAAATATGCAACCAGACCACCGCCGCCAAGCATAATACTATTTACCCCGATTACTGTAACCCCTCCATGACCAAAAAGGAGGGCCTGGAGTACAAGTGCAAGCATTATAGCCGGAAAACTCCGTAACCCCAAGGTAATACCTACAAGACCGTTTAGGATAAGATGTATGCTTGTAATGCCTATAGGAACATGGATAAGAGACGCCACAAAAAAGGCCGCTGTAACAACGGATATCTTTGGGATTTCTTCCATATCCATTTTTCTCAAAGTGATACCGGCCAGAATTGCTGTCCCGACAAAACCGCCTGCAAGAACCGGGGCAGAAAGGATTCCTTCGGAGATGTGCATTTTATTTTGCCTCCATAAACTGTTGATTACTTCTTCTTTCTTGATTGAAAGAAAAGTACGATACCAAGCACCCCAAAAATATAACCAATCCCGCCGATAATCTCGGAATAAAAGACATGTTCTTTACAACCTGCAAACTCACGCATCAAAGGGGTAACACCCTTCTCAACACCTTTCTCAACTGCAAGCAAAAGTTCTGCAGTGTCGGTCTGAGCTAAGGCTATAGATTGTTCACTCCCTTTATCTGATTTTACTTTTTTATCAGAAACGGTCTTCTTATCAGGTTTATTTTTTGTATCGGCAAGTTCATCACCCGGTAGTATATATTCTGTTTTATGACCCAGACTGGCATTAAGGGCTATCCTGAGGTCTGTCTTTCTGGGTGGATTAAATGAGAATTTACCTTCAACATCAGTTTTTCCTCTGAGCAGTTCTTCTCCTGATTTGTTATCAAAGACGGTCACTTCGCTGTTAATAGTTTTTTTCCCGTCCGGAAAATATCCCTCAATAAAGACCTTATCACCTTCTACATGGGTGAACATCTGGACTTTATGGGCATGGGCATTGTCAGCATGGATAAAAGAAAAGAACGTAAGAAGCAAGAAGCAAGAAGTCAGAAGCAAGAAAAACCGAACTTTTTTTTCTGATGATTTTATCATTTTAAATCTCTCCGTGTCTAAAAAACAAAATGGCCATATAGGCCCCTTTTACTATCTAAAAAAGGGTATCAGGCCTACATGGCCATCATTCATTATAATGATGCACTTCTTTCACTAACTTCAGCATCCTCTTCTTGAGGAGTGTTATACTATATGCCATTATATAAAATATAGCAAAAACTATACCTAACATGAAATTTAAAGTCAAGAGACCATTTCCCCCTCCCCTTTGCCCCCCTCCTGCCTCCCCCCGCAAGTGGGGGAGAAGTTTTGATTAAACATATTTACAGCCCGCCCGCAAGGGGAGGGGAAATTATTACTTACTTCATGTTATATGTTTTCACCCATAATATAGCCCCAATCTCTATTGGATACTCCTTCCCATCATGTACCATTGTCTTTTCATCCGTACTCAGGGCTGCAAATCCCCACCAACCGGCCTTTGGCATTGCATAAGTAAAGACACCGTTCTGATCAGCCTTAACAACCTGAGTAATCATAGGGTCTGCAGGGGCCTTCATCTTTGCTTGATCATTGAAGTATTCTACCTCAACCTCCGCAAAAGGAAGCGGCTTGCCATTAAGTTTTACAATACCCTGAAATACATTGCCGACCCATAATCCATAAGGCCTTGTAAGCGGCACTATCTCAGTTTTCAGTCCAACCTCTGTACCCCACCCCTCTTCCATCCCAAGGGCATTAACTATTACCTTTGCGTAATGGATTATGAATGTCTCTTCCGCCGGCTCCCAGTATGGCTTAGGTTCCACAAAAAAGACATGGTCACCCGGGTTTTTAATTGCATAAGTAGACTTGAAGGCAGTAAACTTTTTACCTTGTCTGTCATTAAGTTTAATATCTTTAAGCTCATTAAGAAGATTGAACTTCTTTCCGCCAATCATCACGCCGAACTGCACAGGTTTATCAATATTCATTCCCTGCCCTTCAAATGGATGGTAGAATCTCACATCTAAATTGATCTTATTGCTTTCTATCTGTGACACCATCTCGTCAGATGGGATTATCATCTGGAAATGTGCATTGGCAATGCCACTAATGCAAAATCCCAATATCATAGTTATTAAAAAAATCCCTGCCTTCTTCATCTTTGTTCCTTCCTCGTAGCTTGTCATTCTATTATTTTATTTAAAACATCACCCCGGCCCTTGCGCCATAGACTGCAAAAGAATCCCTGTTATCATCGCCTCCTGGATTGGCAATATACTGGATATCCGGTGTCACATAAAAGCCCTCTTTTACAGCAATATTGTAGTATGCCTCAGCATAAAGCTCGTTGCCGTTCAGGCCTGAGGCTTTTTTATAGGTATCACTAATTAAGGTATAACCAACTCCTACTCCAATAACATCATCTTTCCTGCCAAAGGCCCCGCCTGAAAGCTGAATGCCTCCACTCACATGGCGGTCAAACTGGGATACATTACCATCCTGGATCCCAAGGCGGGCCCAAAGACCAAGATTATCTGTAAGTACCTGATCCAGGCTGATGCCAAAGCCGGAGTTCTTGTCGCCAATTAACACAGTGGGAAGGTTTACTGATGGATTACCTACCGTAGTAACAAAGGATGTATTCCCATCTCCATCAAGCCTGTAGTGAGGAAGGGAGTTTTGCCAAACATAGAACCTGTAATTCCCTTCCTTCCCTGCCAATTTTGGTTTTAGATCCACCTCAGCGATTACAAAAGGCCGGTCAAACATCTCTTTATAATCCCCATCACCATCCAACCCACCAACGGTAATCTCAATCAGATCCATTGGTGAGTAGGTTAACCTGAATCCAGCCCCATAGAAGTTCCCTGTTCCCCCAAACTCTATTGTCGTGTTATTGCCGAATTGATTTGCTATAAACTGAAACCGCTCATTATTTGCATAATTGTTGGTATCAAAATAGACCGTCGGGTCAAGCTGACCGAGGGTAAGGGTCAACGTGTCGTTTACAAATTTTGTCTCATACCATGCCTCCGCCAGATGGACCTGGTCACCCAGAAATGACTCAACATCGTTATTCGGTCCTGTAACATTTCCATTAGGAGAGGCAAATAGTGCAGGGGTATTGACCAAACCCTCACCCTGCTGGATATCTATGTGAAGCATGAAGTCGTCACTCCCATCAAGTCTGGCCTCGTAGAATATGTCACCGGATAGAGAACCCTCTGCCATGTCATTTTTCCTGCCGGAGACATCCTTACTTCCTAATGTCCCTTGTGCTATCGCTGTAAGCCAGCCGCTAATCCTGGCCTGATTGTCAGAATGGATCGGGTGGAGCTTGTGACCAAGCTCTGCACCGACCTCATGGTGTTCTTCTGTAGCTGGTCTGGTTACACTATCTTCACCTTCACGAGCTAAGAGGATTTCCCCTTGATGATCACTGTCTTCCTCCCCATCATGCGCCAGTACGGTTGAATACATAAATGTACTGGAAAACAGGACTGCTGCTGATGTTGCTGCCAGAATGTTTAGCATAAATCTTCTCTTTGAAGCCATTGTTCTACTCTCCTTTCTGCTTGTTGGTTAAACGTACATACAAAATAACCCACCCTCACCCTGACCCTCTCCCTGAGGGAGAGGGAATTTCCCTTATCCTTTGTGAGTCATGAGCTCATGGGGTCACTCAAAAAAAAACCACGAAGGTATATTCTTCCACAATACAATGTGGATAGAACCTTCATGGTCCATAGATTGAATGAACCGAAATAAAAAAGGCCACGAAAGTTACCAGCTTTTTTCAAGTTGATAGACCTTCGTGGCCTTTATTATATCGTTATTTTGCTTTGAATCTTTACCTGAAGAGGTTCACCTCTTCGTTATGAGACTTAATAAAACACTATATATTAAGATTTGTCAAGATTTTTTTATTGGGAAAAATAGAGGGGAATTGCAAACAAACCGGTTCATCCAAGAATCGTGCAGATTCCCAATTTAGAAAAGGGTGGGAGGTATTCATTAATCCTGCATAGCCCCGATAAAATTTGCCGAAAGGAGAATGAAAAATGGCATTAATTACATGGGATGAGAATTATAGCGTGAATGTAAAGGTGTTTGATGAACATCACAGGAAGCTTGTCGAGCTGATTAACAAATTGAATGAGGGGATGAAGTCCGGTAAAGGAAAGGACGTATTGGAAAGTATATTATCTGACCTTGTAAATTACACGGTCTTTCACTTCAATGCGGAAGAGAAAATGTTTCAGAAGTATTCTTATGCCGGGTATCTGGAACATCAGAAACAACATGCCAATTTTACAAAACAGGCCATTGAAATGAGGGATAATTTCAAATCCGGAAAGGTTGTACTCAGCGTGGAGGTGATGGCGTTTTTAAAAGACTGGTTGATAAAACATATCTGCGGAACGGATAAGAAATACAGCCCATTCCTTAACAGCAAAGGAGTTGTATAATCGGTCATTGAACATTGAAAATTATCCTGATTGTCCCATATAATATAAATAAGAGGAGGAGAATTACATGGGCAATCAGGATATGCAGTTTGAAGAGGTGATATTTGCAGGCGGGTGTTTCTGGTGCATGGAGCCAGCCTTTGAAGAGCTTGACGGGGTTGCAGATGTAATCTCCGGCTATACAGGCGGTGAGAAATCAGATCCCACTTATGAAGAGGTATCGTCCGGGCGAACAGGACATATTGAGGCAGTCCGGATAATCTATGATCCTGCCAAAGTAAGTTATAATCAACTGCTGAATACATTCTGGAAACAGATTGACCCGACAGATGCAGGCGGTTCCTTTGTGGACAGGGGGTCACAATACAGGTCAGCCATCTTTTATCACAATGATGAACAGAGGCAACTTGCTGAGAAATCGAAAACAGAGATAGAAAAGTCAGGGAAGTTTAAGAAGCCAATCGCAACAGAAATCCGGAGGTGTGCTGAGTTTTATCCTGCTGAAGATTATCATCAGGACTACCACAAAAAGGATCCTGAGAGATATAAATATTACAGATACATGTCAGGACGGGATCAATATATTGAAAAGGTCTGGAGCGTCAGGAAATTAAAAAAGAAATTAACCCCGATTCAATATCATGTCACTCAGGAGAACGGCACTGAACGGGCATTTGAAAACGAATATTGGGATAATCACCGGGAAGGGATATACGTTGATGTGGTATCCGGAGAACCTCTCTTTAGTTCCCTTGATAAATTCGATTCAGGGACAGGCTGGCCAAGTTTTACAAAACCGATGGAGTCTGAATGTCTTATTGAAAAAGAGGACAGGAGTCTCTTTATGACGAGGACAGAGGTCAGGAGCAGAACGGCTGATTCTCATCTCGGTCATCTGTTTAATGACGGCCCTGAGCCTGAGGGCATGAGGTATTGCATAAACTCCGCTGCGATTAAGTTTATCCCGAAAGAGGACTTTGAAAAAGAGGGATATGGTAAATATAAACGGCTGTTTGAGAAATCATAGCAGGGCTTCGATATTAGACTTCATAGTCTGCCACACGCCTCTCCGAGCATGCCTTGTCAATAAACTCTACTATCTTTACGTGTTCAGGATGTACGCGGTATTCTTCCAGTGCCTGCATGTCATCGAACTCAGAGTAGATGGCTATGTCAGAGGCGCTTGCAGAGGCACCAATATTGATCCCGACTTCAAGGGACTTTACCACTGTAATTTTATCCTGAAGTAATTCAAGCCGGGCTTTCAGTTCCCGCAGGTTTTCATCTTTACTCTTGCCCAATGCTGATTCTTGCAACCTGAACAAAACGATGTGCTTTATCATTTATATTACCTCCTGTTTTATCTCTTTACACCGGCTTCTCTAAAGTTTAAAATGATTCACGATTTAAATGGGATTATATCTGAATAAATTAAAGAAAGGTAGACCCCCCCTCCCCTTAATCCCCTCCCGCAAGGGGAGGGGAGAATAAAGTGTGGGGTATAAAAAACTATGATTTTTATTCACAACCTGTCTCCTGTGATGATTGAGCTGGGGCCGTTCAGCATCCGCTGGTACGGTGTGCTTTTTGCTGCAGGGGTTATGTTAAATTACCTTTTTGTCAGATGGATATTCAGGAGGGAACAATACCCTCTGTCCGATGCGGAGAGCGGCATTACTTATCTATTCTTCGGCCTGCTTATAGGTGCAAGGCTGGGAGAGATACTTTTTTACGAGCCGGGATTTTATTTCAGCAATCCGTCAGAGATGATCAAGATATGGAACGGCGGGCTATCGAGTCATGGTGCGGCAATAGGTGTCTTTATCTCCTTCAATATATGGATAAGAGTTCACAAGATAAAGTTCTCAAAATATGCGGATGCCTTTGTACTCGGTTTTCCTATTACAGCCGCGTGTGTTAGGATTGGGAATTTTTTTAATTCAGAGATAGTCGGCATACCTACAAGTGGAAACTGGGGAGTTGTGTTTAAATACGCCGGTGAGAATTTTCCGCGTCATCCTGCACAACTTTATGAGGCAGTGCTAAGCATTTTCATCTTTATTATCTTATTCCTGCTCTACAAAAAATATTACAGAAAGACACCGCCGATGTTTTTTCTGTTTCTCTACACCGTACTTTACTTCGGCGGCAGATTCATTATTGAATTTAAAAAGGACCTCCATGTCCTGCCTGACGCATTCCCCTTATCAATGGGCCAGGTGCTGAGTTTAGTTCCGTTAATATTAGCTGTCGGATATTTTGTGTTTGTTTTCCCAAGGCAGAAAACGAGGTAACTTACTAATCCCTGCCCCTGGTGTCCCTGCTGACTTTCGGATTCGCTATCTCTATATTAACCCTCTTCCCCTTTATCTTAGCCTCTTTCATTCCACGCTGAACATCCTTTGCAAACTCTTTGGGTACTTCCACAAATGTATAGCCATCAAAAACATCTACTGCCCCTATCGCCTTGCATGGAATACCTGTTTCTCCGGCAATAGCCCCTACGATATCCTTTATCTGAACCTTTTGCTGGCTTCCAATATTAATAAAAAACCTCACCATTCCATGTTTGGCTCCGGTTTCTTTAGTATCATCTTCAACCTCATGTGGCCGTTCTTCTTTAGGTTTTTCATCCATAGTAAGCTTTAACAGTGCAGCGGCTACATCTAAAGATGTATAATCTTCATCTATGACCCTTTCTATCATACTTTCGTATTTCGTCAGATGACCCTCATCTATAGTCTTCTTAATCTTTTCCATCAGGATGTTTGTCTTGACCTCTGCCACATCACTCAGGGAAGGCACCCTCTCTAACTTAATCTTTGCATGAGTAAATTTCTGTATATCTTTTATCTTGTAAATATCTCTTCCAACCACAAATGTAAATGCCCTTCCAGCCCTGCCGGCCCTGCCTGTTCTGCCTATCCTGTGTATATAGTTTTCATCATCCTGAGGGACATCATAATTAAACACTGCCTCAATGTCCTCGACATCAATTCCGCGTGCCGCCACATCTGTTGCAACTAATATCTCAACAGTACCTTTCCTGAACCGTGACATCACCCGGTCTCTCTGGTACTGGCTCAAATCACCGTGAAGTCCTTCAGCCTGGTATCCCCTTGCCTTGAGCGTCTCCACCAGTTCGTCTACCTTCTTTTTTGTATTACAGAACGCAAGCGATAGTTTAAGGTTATAGGCGTCAATCAGGCGGCAGAAGACCTCTGCCTTAGCATGTTCCTTGACCTCGAAATAGACCTGCTCAATCTTAGGGACAGTCATCTCTTTATGTACCAGCTTTATAGTCATCGGATTGTTCTGGTATCTCTTTGTCAATTCAAGGATTGCCTTAGGCATCGTTGCAGAAAACAGGATAGTCTGCCTATCCTTTGGAGTCTGTTTCAGTATGGCCTCAATGTCATCTCTGAATCCCATATCCAGCATCTCGTCTGCCTCATCCAGTACAACCATTTTAACGCCTTCCATCTTCAGTGTACGGCGTTTCATGTGGTCCATGATCCTGCCGGGTGTGCCTATCATAATCTGTACACCCCTTTTTAATGCAATAAACTGGCGGTCTATCGGCTGACCTCCGTAGACAGGCAGTATCTCGATTCCCCTTTTATATTTTGCGAGTTTTTTAAGTTCTTCTGCTACCTGAATGGCAAGCTCTCTCGTAGGACATACAATCGCCGCCTGTAAGTTCCTTGAATGCGGGTCTACCATCTCTAAAACAGGTATACCGAATGCCGCTGTCTTTCCCGTACCGGTCTGTGCCTGGCCAAGCACATCTCTTCCATCTAAAAGATATGGAATGGACTGCGACTGGATCGGCGTGGCCTCTTCAAAACCCATCTCCGTAATAGCCTTCTGTATCTCTTTTGATAAATTTAATTCTTCAAATCTTAAATTTTCCACTGTTATTTTCCTTTTCTGTTATTTATTGAACCGTAATATAATACATTTATTCTGAATAATATGCCATATATATTTGAGAAGTTGAAAATGATATGGAGAATAGATAATAATAGGCGGGTGATGAAAATGAAATCATTCTTCGACAGGCCTGTCCTGAGCGAAGCCGAAGGCTCAGGATGACAACTTGGGTGTCATGGTGAGCCTGTCGAACCATTCTATGCTGTTAGGAGATTTTCGGGTGAACCGTCATGAACCATGGTTCACAAAGGGCCATGAAAATCAGCGGGACAGGAATGTCCCGCCTATCCTCGTTGATTTGGATAGGCGGGGTTTTCTTACCCCGCCGGAGGAGATTTTCGGATGAACAAATATATATTTTTCTTACTAAGTTTTCTCCTCATCTCGTCAGCTTCCTTTGCTCAGGACAGTATGGAGACTCTCATAAGCCCCGGCAAGCTGGCGGCCCCTCATGCAAAATTCGAAGGCATTTCCAATTGTACAAAATGTCATAAGCTGAGAGGCGGGGTTCCGGACAGCAATTGTCTTGATTGTCACGATAAACTGGCGATTAAGATAAAGAACAAACAGGGCGTCCATGCCAGATACACAGACCCCTGCATCTCCTGCCACAGCGACCACAAGGGAAGAGGCTACCAGATGATCTCCCTTGATGAAAAGAAGTTTGACCATAAACTTACAGATTATCCGCTTGAAGATAAACATGCTGAGACGAGTTGTAATAAGTGTCACAAAAAGAGCGGGGTTTATACAGGGCTGAAACAGGATTGCCTGTCTTGTCACAAGGATTACCACAATAGTCAGTTGGATAAAGATTGCAGCCGTTGTCACAACATCAAGGGCTGGAAGGATATTAAAAAATTCAATCACAACACAAATTCAAAGTATATCCTCGCCGACAAGCATATTGAAGTAAAGTGTGCAAAGTGCCATACAAAAGGCCGCTATAAACCTCTTAATTACAAGACCTGCAATTCAGCGGACTGCCACACTGACCCGCACAAAAAACAGCTTGCAGGAAAGACCTGCGAATCATGCCACACTACAAAAGGGTGGAAGACAATCCTGTTTGACCACAACGCCCCGGAGTACAAGGGATATAAGCTCGATGGAAAACATCTGAAAGTTGAATGTGAAAAGTGCCATACTAAAGGCCGCTTTAAACCGCTTAATTATAAGACATGCAACTCATCAGACTGTCATAATGACCCGCATAAAAAACAGTTTGAAGGAAAGACATGTGAGTCCTGCCATACAACCATGGATTGGAAGTCTGTACTGTTTGACCATAATGCACCGGCATATAAAGGATATAAGCTCGAAGACAAGCACCTTAAGGTTGATTGTGAAAAGTGCCATACTAAAGGCCGCTATAAGCCGCTTAATTTCAAGACATGCAATTCAGCAGACTGTCACACTGATCCGCATAAAAAACAGTTTGAAGGAAAGACATGTGAGTCATGTCATACAACAAAGGGATGGCAGACAACATCATTTGACCACAATGCAACGGCATACAAGGGATACAAGATGGAAGGAAAACATATAGAAGTAAAGTGTGAAAAGTGCCATACAAAGGGACGCTATAAACCGCTTAAATACAAGACCTGCGACTCAGCAGACTGTCACACTGATCCGCACAAGAAACAATTTGCAGATAAGACCTGTGAGTCATGTCACGTAACAAAGGATTGGAAGTCCATACTGTTTGAACACAATGCACCGGAATATAAGGGTTATAAGCTGGATGGGAAACATCTGAAGACAGATTGTGAAAAGTGTCATGCAGACGGAAAATATAGGCCGATTGAACAGGAGTGTCTTACCTGTCATAAAAAAGACGATGTGCACAAGGAAGAACTTGGTAAGAACTGCAAGAAGTGTCACACAACAGAGGACTGGAAGAAGACGACCCTGAATCATAACCTTCAGACAAAGTTTCCATTGATAGGTAAACACAAGGATACGGAATGTGAGAAATGCCATAAGGAGAAGCGGTATAAGACAAAGGCAGAGCGATGCGTTGACTGCCATAAGGACATACACAAGGGGGAGTTTAAGGAAGAGTGCAGTTCATGCCATACGCAGTTTGACTGGGAGGCGAGGAAGTTTGACCATAAAAAAAGAACCGGATTTGAGTTGAAAGGGCTTCACAATGATGTGCCCTGTAATTATTGTCACAAGTCAAAAGACAACTATAAAAAGGTAAACCGGTACTGTAACCAGTGCCACACAGACCCGCACCTGAACCAGTTCGGCAGTATTGAATGTTCCAAATGTCACAGCCAGAATTCATGGCAGGCTGTGGGATTCAGGCATAATGATACGGGATTCCCGCTTTCAGGCAAACATAGAGATGCAGAGTGTCAGGAGTGTCACAAGAATCGGCAGTACAGAGGCACATCATCTGTCTGTGTTAATTGCCATCTCTCCACATACTACTCAGCACCCAATCATCTTCTCAGGGCATACAGTCAGGACTGCACTCAGTGTCATAATGTGTCAGCCGCTTCGTGGAGTTTCAAACATATCAATATAACGGGGACGACATCCAACTGCTCGAACTGTCATCTTTCAGCAAAGCCGCTCAGCCATACAGCAAATCCGGCCGCATACCCTGATACATGTGAGACATGCCATACATCCATAGTATCGTGGGGTTCGCGTAAACATACATCTGTAACAACAGGATGCGCCGCGTGTCATTCAAGTTATAGTAATCCTCAGAAGCCGGCAAGCCATACTGCAAATACATGGACAACATGCGAAACCTGCCACAAATATCCGGCATGGGCTTTTACGCACCCTTCTGCAATAACTGATTGTTCCACTTGCCATCTTACATACAGCAATCCAGTGAAACCTTCGAGCCATCCTGCAAACAACTGGACAAAATGCGGGAGTTGTCATACCTTCACACAAGGGGCATCATGGTCATTCACTCACCCGACTGCAAAGACAGGCTGTTCTACCTGTCACACAAGTTACAGTACACCTAAGAAACCTGGAGACCACACAACGAACAACTGGACCACTTGTGAGAATTGCCACAAGTCCACAACTGCATGGACATTCAGCCATTCAATATCAACATCAGGATGTTCCGTATGTCACACAAGTTACAGTACACCTGCGAAACCCACAAGTCACACAACAAATAACTGGACCACCTGTGAAGATTGTCATAAGTCTACAACAGCATGGACATTCACCCATTCAGCAGTAAAATCCGGATGCTCAACATGTCACGCAACGAAAAGTACACCTGCGAAACCGGCAGACCATACTGCGAATAATTGGACCACCTGTGAAACCTGTCATAAGTCTACAACCACATGGACCTTCACTCACCCGTCAACCACCTTCCCCCTCAATCACAGGGGAACAAATCCCGCTGACTGCGCTGCCTGTCATCCTGCAGTCGCATATAAAAACAGCGGCGGATGCACAACCTGCCACGGAAATGAACACAAAAAGAATTACACCAACAGCCAGTGTTTGAATTGCCATCCTACAGGGAGGGGGGATTAAGGATTTTATAAAAATAAATTAATTGACATTTCGATAAAGTTTCGATATAAATTACCTGCCAATAGAAAATAAATCGAAAACATGAGGTGATAGTTATATGCTTACAAAACGACAGAAACAAGCCCTTGATTTTATAACATCTTTTAGAAATAAGAAAGGTCTTTCACCATCTCTTGAGGAAATAAAAAAACATCTTAAACTATCTTCTGTTTCAACTGCTCATCATCATGTAAAGAAATTACAAGAATCCGGATACTTACAAAAAGAATATAACCAACCAAGAGCTTTATCTCCAGTAAAAGAGAAATCAATTATTGAGGTCTCTTTAGTCGGGACGATTGCAGCGGGTCAACCCATCGAACCAATAGAAGCTCCTAATGAAATCATTGCCATTTCAAAAGACGAAGTTGGAACACACGGCAAACATTATGCATTAAGAGTACAAGGCAACAGTATGATTGATGAAGGAATTTTTGATGGGGATATTGTCATTATCAGAAAACAGGAATTTGCAGATAACGGGCAAACAGTCGTTGCAATTATTGATGATAATCAGGCAACACTTAAGAAAATTTATAGAGAAAGAGACCGCATTAGACTTCAACCGGCAAACCCTACACTATTTCCTTTCTACAGAGAGGATGTAGAGATAAGAGGGATTGTCGTAAAAATTATTAGAAATTTAGAAACTCAAATCGAGAAAGAAAGAGTAAAAGATGAAAAATATGTTAGAAGAATAGATTATTCATGGGATTATAAGGGAGAAAATACTAAGCAATATACTCACGGTATACATACCTATCCTGCAATGTTCATTCCTCAAGTTGCACGCCGACTATTAGAAACTTATAGCCAAAAAGGAGATACGATTTGTGATATATTCTGTGGATCCGGTACAGCATTAGTTGAAAGTAAACTGTTAGGAAGAAATGCTTATGGGATAGATTTGAATCCATTAGCAATCTTGCTGGCAAGGGTTAAAACAACTCCGATAAATCCCTCTTTACTTACAAAAGCATATTTTAAATTGCTTTCAGAGATTGATAAAGTAAAGGGGAAAGAAGTACATAAACCTAATTTTAACAATATTGATTTCTGGTTTAAGGAAGATGTTATTCTACAGTTAGCCAAAATAAAAGACGCTATTTTAAAAATAGAGAATTCAGATATAAGAAATTTTTTTATGATACCTTTCAGTGAAAGTGTCAGATTATCATCAAACACAAAGAGTGGGGAATTTAAGCTTGTGAGAATAAGCAGAGATAAATTGGAAAACTATTGTCCTGATGTTTTAGGAATTTTTAGAAAAAGAACAGAACTCAACATAAAAGGAATGGCAGATTTTTATAAGGAAGCAGGTAAAGACGTATTTACAAAAATAATTTATGGAGATTCTGCAAAAGATAATAAAATAAAAGATAACTCAATTGATTTTATATTAACCTCCCCCCCTTATGGAGACAGCAGAACTACCGTTGCTTATGGTCAATTTTCACGATTGTCGGCACAATGGGCTAATATTTTTGATGACCCAAATAAGGCTTCCGGTTTAGATAATGAGCTGCTCGGCGGTAAAGCCACTAAAACTATAGAGCATCATTTACTTTCTAATTATTTAAAAGAATCATTAGATAAAATTATAAAGAGAGATGAAAAGAGGGCTAAAGAGGTATTAAGTTTTTATATCGGATTAAACACTTGTTTAAGGCAAGCCCATAGGATACTGAAACCAAAAAAATATTTCTGCATTGTAATTGGTAATAGAATGGTGAAGCAAGTAAGGATACCTACTGATTTTATTATTGCTGAATTGAGTGAGAGTATAGGATTTACTTGTGAAGATATTTTTGTGAGAAATATTCCTGGCAAAAGAATGCCTATGAAAAATTCACCGACTAATATTGTTGGAGCATTAGAAGAGACAATGAATAAAGAGAGTATTGTTGTTTTGAGAAAGGATTAAATAATTTGATTGAAATTATCATAAAGATGAAGAAAATCCTTTTTATTTATTCTAAAAGCTGTCCCATGGTCGTGGTATCTGCCTTTATTTTTACCGCTTCTATATGCACCTATCCTAATATCAATCTTTAATTTGTCATTCTCTACAGCAGATTGAAATTTATTTAAATTGAGGTTTGATAACAAATATGCTTCTACAAAGTGGAATTGTTCTTCTGCAGTTTTTCTCTTGCCTTTAGTTTCAGCGTAAACTAATAAAATTATATTTGACTTTGCCTTTAAAACACTATCAAAGATAGAAATTGGCCAGTAAGCCTCTATATTTAATTTATTTCTTAAAACAAGGCGATCATATTCAAAAACAACCCTGAATGTTTGAGGATTTTCCCGAGACCCGTAAACAGTAGAATGGAGGTTGAAACGACCTTCGTTGTCGGTATATTTATATTTTTCAAACAAAAATTTATTAATCCCCTTGGGTTCCGGTGACTTTGTTGCAATTGTAAGCATACTTCCGGAGTCAATCCTCTTGGCCTTCAGTTCAACATCGCCGACATCCGGTATTTGAAAGTTGTTCTCTTTAATCCCTAAAAGATCCTCCAGAGTTTTTCCAATGCCTGTGTCATGTAATCTGCGAGTTTTAATGAAACCCATAGCCTTTATGCTTTCTAACTGCTTTTTTAGTTTCTCTAACGTTAAAGGCATACCCGTCACTCTCTGGCATTCCAATTCTGGTCACTGGAGTCAACTATAAAGATGTCACTCCCTTTTTGAATATTTCTTTCTTGCAATTTTGCTACATAATAAAAAAACGGCTAATTTTACCATAAAATCAGAGTGTATAAAAAGATAAATAATTTGTTGATTAGAGTGGCTCAGGAGGGGGTTACGGATGAAGGTAACAAAATCCTCCAATATCAATTTTACTTCCAGATTTCTTTGAGAGCGATAATCAGGTCAGGAAACAGAGAGGGTCTGAACTCTTCTTCTCCCGCAATGCTGGTTACAAGATTAGGCTCTTGCAAAAGTTATAACTTAAGTGGATTTTTTTGATGAAAAATTGCTCTCCTTTTGGTAGAATTTGTTTTGCATAAAACACCATACAAAAGGATAGCCGATGAATCAGAGGCGACATTTTCAAGGGCAAGAGCCTCAAATAGAGAATCTATCAAATCAAAATCAAAAACTCTCCCAAGCCCGAGATTTGCTTTTGCCCTGGCTGATGAGCGGAGCGATTGAGGTGTAACTTATGAAAAAAAATAAACAGGTTGTTCCACAAAACAGCTTCACGGAGTTTTTGCTCTACACCACGCCTAATGGCAAGGTGAAGGTAGAGATTTTTTTACACCATGAAAATATATGGCTGACACAGGCAAAGATTGCTGAACTTTTTGATGTGGATCGGTCCGTTATTACGAAACATCTTATAAACATTTTTGAAAGCAGAGAGTTACAGGAAAATTCAGTATGTGCAAATTTTGCACATACTGCCGCTGACGGCAAGAGCTATCAGACAAACTTTTATAACCTCGATGCTATCATTTCTGTAGGCTATCGGGTTAATTCGCAGAAAGCAACCCAATTCCGTATATGGGCAACTCAGGTGCTGAAAGAATATATAATCAAAGGCTTTGCCATGGATGATGAGCGGCTTAAAAATCCCAATAACATCTTTGGGCAGGACTACTTTGAAGAGCAACTGGCCCGCATCAGGAATATCCGCAGCAGCGAGCGAAGGTTCTATCAAAAGATTACTGATATATACGCACAATGCAGCGCTGATTATAATCCGAATACAGAAATCACTAAACAATTCTTTGCCGTAGTACAGAATAAACTGCACTTTGCCATAAGCGGGCAGACTGCAGCGGAAATCATTGCTCAAAGAGCCGATAGCAAAAAGCCGAATATGGGTTTAACCAGTTGGAAAAACAGCCCCAAAGGTGCAATCCGCAAAACCGATGTCAGTATTGCAAAAAATTATCTGGATGAAAAAGAATTGAACCTGCTCAACCGGATTGTTACCATGTACCTTGATTATGCGGAAATGCAGGCACAAAAAGGCATCATCATGTATATGAAAGACTGGGTAACTAAGTTAGATGCTTTTTTGCAGTTTAATGAAGAGGATATTTTGAAAGACAGTGGCAATGTCAGCCATGAGGTTGCAGTAGCACTGGCGGAAAGCGAATATGAAAAATACAGGATTGTTCAGGACAGGCTGTTTGAATCTGACTTTGACCGTGAGGTAAATAAATTATTAGAGTCTAAAAAGAAAAAACAATGACCTATTTTAACGAAGATACATTAGTTCAGCAGACAACCGCAGATTACCTTCGGGACCATCTCGGATGGGACACTGTGTATGCCTATAATCAGGAAACCTTTGGCCGTGATGGGCTTTTAGGAAGAAATTCAGACAGGGAGGTGGTGCTCACGCGATATTTGCAACAGGCGATTATAAAGTTTAATCCCAATCTTCCGGAGACTGCTTATGATGAAGCCGTGCGTCAGGTAAAGGATTATTCACAGAGCCAGTCCTTGCTTGCCATAATTATGACAAATACAGACTGTTTAAAGACGGTGCGTTAGTTTCCTTTCAAGGCGTAAACAAGGAAAGGAGACAGATGAAAAAACCTTTAACAGACTGGTAACCCGCATAAAAAAGGGGCTGCCGTATATCGAGATAATAAAACTTACAGATGATGTGTCAAAGAAAACAGAGGAAATTGTATTACTTTCAGCTACACGCACCCTCGATGCCATCCATATAGCCTCAGCATTATTATTTCAGGAGTTAACGGGAGTCAATCTCACTTTCGTTACATCTGACAAAAGACAAGAGGAATCTGCGAAGAAAGAAGGATTAAAGACAATCTTTGTATGATAAAGTTCACGCCTTTCCGAATTTCTTTTCGATCTGGATGCCGATTGATTTGAGGAATTCGTTGGGGAGTTCTCCGCCGGCGAAGATGTAGATGTAATCATTCGGGATTACTTGTATATCTTCTACGACTGCAATTTTGATCTCTTTTTCGCCTATCTCTTTGACATTTGAATTCAACATGACCTTAACCAGTTTATTCGCAACGGCCTCGTCAAGGCGACTTTTGTTTGCGGGTTTTATGCGGCTGAATGCATCTCCCCTGTAGCTAAGTAAAACTTTATTGCCCGGCTGTTTAGACAATGAGACCGCTGCTTCAATAGCGCTGTCGCCGCCGCCTACTACGAGAATGTTGTGGTTCTGATGCTGTTCCGGGTCAGATAACCTGTATGCAACTTTCGGCAATTCCTCACCCGGTACGCCCAGTTTCCTCGGTGTCCCTCTTCGGCCTATTGCAAGGACTACTTTTTTTGTAATGTACTCGCCTTTTGTCGTTATAACCCTGAACTTCCCATCTTCCTCTTTCAAACCCTTCATCTTTTCAGCAACATTAATCTTCAGGCCCGTCTTATCAATAACGCTCATCCAGAGTTCTAAGAGGGCCTCTTTAGTCGTCTCGTTCAGTTTCACTTTTCCGTACATCGGCAGGTCAACAGGGGATGTCATGACAATCTTGTGACGCGGATAGTGGAATACAGTGCCTCCAATATCCTCCTGTTCAATGGTAAGAAAATTCAGATTATGCTTCACCGCTGCTAATGATGCGCCTATGCCGGCAGGACCTGCTCCGACAATCAGTACGTCATAAACACCCTTGTCAGCCCCTTTTGCCTCTTTGAGTCCGCACGCAATATATTCCACAGCTTCCCGGCCCTGTGTGATTGCATTCTTTACGAGTCCCATACCCCCAAGTTCACCGGCAATAAAAACACCTTTGATATTGGTCTCAAAATTCTGGTTTACATACGGTATCTCAACCCCGCGGGTCTCTGTACCGAACACGAGGGTAATCGCACTGACAGGACAGGCCGAGGCACAAGCCCCGTGCCCGATGCAATGGGAGGCATTGATCAGCTTACCTTTCCCATCTGCAAGGCCCAGTATGTCTTTTTCAGGACAGGCGGTTACACACGCACCACTGCCGATGCACTTTGCAGGGTCAATGTAAGGGTGAATATGGACAGGCTCATGCAGGCCATATTCCTTTGCCTTTGTTATCTTCTTCTCAACCTTTTTGGATTTTTTTCTGTGACCGGCTAAATAAGCCCCGATGGAGCCTGCTACTAAAACGACTGAAATGACGGTTGTTAAAATACAGACACCTCACCTTCTGCCTTCAAGGGATTTAACAAGAGTGAGTTCATCGGCATATTCAATATCACTGCCGACCGGTATACCGTAGGCAATACGGGTTACGTGTACCTCAAAAGGTTTCAGCAGGCGTGTAAGATACATGGCGGTCGCCTCTCCTGCCATGTCAGGATCAAGGGCAAGTATTACCTCTTCGATTGCATCCTGTTCAACTCTCTTTAATAATCCGGCAATCTTTATATCATCCGGGCCTATCCCATCCAAAGGGGATATTGTACCTAACATGACATGGTATAAGCCTTTGTAACCGCCTGTACGTTCGATTGTGTAAAGGGTGCTTGGCTCTTTCACAACAAGTATCTTTTTCCTGTCCCTGTTAGAATCACTGCAAATACGGCACGGGTCTTCTTCGGTAATATTATTACATACTGAACAGAATCGGATATTATCCTTAACTGCAATAATAGCCTCTGCTATCGCCTTTGCATCATCCGCATTTGCTTTTAATAGGAAGAAAGCAAGCCGCTGAGCAGTCTTCTGGCCAACGCCTGGAAATTTTTTCAATTGCTCAATTAAATGATTAAATAAATTGTCTTTCATCCGGAAATCCTCTACGGCGGGGTAAGAAAACCCCGCCTATCCATTTCTACGAGGATAGGCGGGACTTTCTTGTCCCGCTGATTTTCATGGCCCTTTGTGAACCCTCGGCTCATATGAGTTCACCCGAAAATCCTTTTCTTAAAACAGGCCAGGGATATTCATCCCCATCCCGCCTGTCATCCCCTTCATCTCTTCTGCCATCATGTCCTTTGATTTTCTCAATGCCTCATTAGTTGCGGCGAGAATAAGGTCCTGAAGCATATCCACGTCATCAGGATTTACTACATCCTTTTCAATTTTTATTGAGAGCACCTCCTGACGGCCGTTTGCAGTAACTGACACCATTCCGCCGCCTGATGATGCTTCTACTGTTTTATTAGCCGCCTCCTCCTGAATCTTTGCAAGCTGTTCCTGCATCTTCTGGGCCTGCTTCATAATATCACCGAACATCTTCTTTGACATTTTTCTCCCTCCTGATAGTATATTCTTATTTCTTGCTTCTGACTTCTAACTTCTTGCTTCTAACTTCTCCGTTAATTAATCTGCTTTTTATTCCTTAATTCTACAAGTTCTCCGCCTAAAATATCAATTGCCTCCTGAACAATAGGGTCTGAGAATGCATCATCCACCTCTTCCTGTTGTTTTTCATGTGCTGTGGCAACATACTCTTCATACGCCGGTGCAGGGTTGTTCTCTGTTTTATCTGACGCTGTAGTAAATCTTATCCCGCTGACTCCCTGCATATAACCTTTAACAACTTCAAGGATATAGTCTTTACTATCCTTCCTGTCTAATAAGGTTATGAACACAGAAGCGCCGCCGTTAAAACCGATAGTCAGTATCCCTTCAGAAATTCCAAGCGGTATACTCTGCTCAATATAAGAGCCAAGGCTCGGCTTTCGCTCTAATATCCTTCCCACTATGCTCTTCCATACTGATTTTAAATCACTTTCATCTTTAATAGGCATGGCCTGATTATCTGATGTTTCCTGCTTGTTTTCATCAGAAGATAACCCCATCCCCACCCTAACCCTCCCCTTGAAGGGGAGGGAATCTTCATCGTCCTTTGTGAGTGGTACACGCATAGATGCTTTACCCGAAAATCCCTCCGGCGTGGTTGGAACACCTCGCCTATCCACGCCTAAATTGAGGATAGGCGGGACATTCTTGTCCCGCTGATTTTCACCACCCTTTAGACCCATTGGCGGCACACCGGATACCATACGATGTTCTATATCCTGTAATTTTGCAAGCAGGTCATCTACAGGGACAACCGGCCTCATGTTTGATGCCTTTATCACAGCCATCTCAAGTGAGAATCTCGGATATGGGAACCAGCGCATCTCTTCAAGGGCGGATGAAAATATCCCGAACAGCCTCTGGAAATCTTCAATAGGAACACCTTCTGCCAATTTTGAAGCCGCTGCAATTTCTTCTGACGGGAGGTCTATCACATCCCCTCCAACCCCAAGTTTTATCATCGTAAGATTTCTTATATGTTCAACAATATTAAGGAGGAACTGCTTGATATCATAGCCGCCGTCTGATAACTCTTTTAATATGTTCAATGCCCCTGCTGAATCTTTGTTAAGAATGTGTTGTATAAGATGGACTGTAAGATGCTCCGCCGTACCAAGTATCCACGCCACATCCTCATCAGTGATATTTTCGCCGGTATAGGCAATCACCTGATCAAGAAGGCTGAGTGCATCCCTCATGCTTCCGTCAGATGCCCTTGCCACAATAGAGAGTGCGGATTCACCGGCCTTGATACCCTCCTCATGGAGGATGAATTGAAGCCTCTCCATTATCTCCTTATAACTAATCCTGCGGAACTGGTAGGTCTGGCACCTTGAGTGTATTGTAGCAGGAATCTTATGAGGCTCTGTTGTGGCAAAAATAAAGACAATGTGTGGAGGCGGTTCTTCCAGTATCTTCAGCAGGGCATTAAATGCTGAGGTAGACAGCATGTGGACTTCATCAATTATGTATATCTTGTAGCGGCCTCTGAGCGGGGCATACTGAGCATTCTCCTGAAGCTCCCTTATATTATCCACACCTGTATGAGATGCACCATCTATCTCTACTACGTCTACTGCATAACCTCCGGTAATCTCATGACAGGATTGACACTTCATACATGGGATTGCGGTCGGGCCTTCAGCACAGTTTAAAGACTTGGCAAGTATCCTTGCCACAGTAGTCTTCCCGACACCTCTGACCCCTGAGAATAAATAGGCATGGGCAATACGTTCAGACTTTATAGCATTTTCAATTGTCTTTGATACATGCCCCTGGCCGGTAAGTTCCTGAAATGTATTTGGACGCCACTTTCTTGCGAGAACCTGATAAGACATTGTTAATTAGTAATTAGAAATTAGTAGTTAGTAACGGGGAATGTGTTTTTACTCATCACTCATCACTAATCACTTTCTTTTAGTATCTCCTCTACGCAGTTGAGACAGGACAAGGGAAATCTGCGGCACACACGGAGATTTACTTACCGCTGCTTCCTTCCGGACCTGACGGGGTTCGTAAGTCCGTGTCGCACAGGCCCCAGCCCCATACTCAACTGCATACAAGAGACAGTGAATAGTAAATAGTGAATGGCTATCAGCCATTTGCTATCAGTGAAAAATGGCAACACCATTTTTCCTGGCGGAGAGGGTGGGATTCGAACCCACGGTACCGTTGCCAGTACACATGCGTTCCAGGCATGCCCCTTCAGCCGCTTGGGTACCTCTCCAATCCAACATGTAATTTTAGGGGAAATGACCTTGCAGGTCAAGCAGTAAATTTTAACGGCAGGTTTGAGGCAATAGGTGATAGGCAGTTAAGTTGCTGCCATCTACGTCAATTCAAAATTCTAATTGTGTGTAGGTGTCAAGAAGATTACGAAAACAGGTACCTTTTTTTCTTTATATTAAATAATATACCGAGAGAAAACAAGGTAGTAATTAAAGAGGTGCCGCCGTAGCTCATAAGGGGCAGTGGTATTCCCACTACAGGGACTATCCCAAGGGTCATCCCGATGTTTATAAGACAGTAGCATGTAAAGAGACATACCAGACTGCTGCCCATCAACATCCCAAGCCTGTCTCTGGACTTTATTGCTGTATCCAATCCCCATGTTATCAGACCAAGGTAGAGCAACATGAGCACTGCAAGACCTATGAATCCCCACTCTTCAGAAAATACTGAAAAAATGAAGTCTGTGTGCCGCGCAGGAAGGAAATTCAGGTGACTCTGTGTGCTCTCAAACAGCCCCTTTCCCATGAATCCACCGGAGCCGACAGCTATCTTGGATTGAATGATATGATAGCCTGTGCCCCTAGGATCAGCCATTGGATTTACGAATGTCATAAGACGTATCTTTTGATACCCTTTTAGACTCTCCCAGAATAACTGCCAGAGGAAGGGAAATGTCATTATCCCTATCAGCATTGAAAGACCAAAAAACTTTGAACGTATCCTTACAAGATATATAAGCCCCAATGATACAAATGTTATTACAAGGGCTGTTCCAAGGTCAGGCTGTTTCAATACAAGCAGTACCGGAATAGCAATAACAACCCCGGGTATAAATAACTCTTTAACAGTATAACCATACCTGGCAGGATAATCGGAAAAATATCTTGTTATTGCAAGTACAGTCGCCAGTTTTGCAAGCTCTGATGGCTGGAATGAGAAGCCTCCTACAGACAGCCACCTCTGTGCACCGAAACCACTTCTCCCAATAACCATTACGAGAACCAGTAATAACAGTGATACTGCATATAATGGATATGCATATTTTGCAATAGTCTGGTAATCTATGGTTGCCCCGGCAAAAAAGAATACCATCCCTATAGCAATCCAACCTGCCTGTTTATAATATAAAGGTATCCCCCCGCCTGAACTGTTGTAAGTAGCACTGAATATAGTTAATACCCCTATAAAAAGTATTACAGCAATTATTGCCAGCGCCTTCCAGTCAATTAAAGCTAATGGATTTTTTTTAAGCACACCCTCCCCCTAACCCCCTCCCGTCAAGGGAGGGGGGATGAACTTAGCACCCTCCCCTTGAAGGGGAGGGAATTTTCAGAGTTCACCCCCACCCTGCCCCTCCTCCGTCAAGGGGGAGGGAATATTCATCCGTTATCTTACCTCTTGCTTCTTCTTACTATTCACTATTCACTCATCACTATTCACTGTCTTAAAATATTCCTCAATTATCTTCTTAGCCACCGGTGCGGCAGCGCTGCCGCCGTGTCCGCCGTGTTCCACAAGCACAGAAACGGTTATCTTTGGTTTATCAACGGGTGCAAATGCGGCAAACCATGCATGGTCATTCAGACCGGTGACGGACTGCCTCCCAACAGCCTGTGCCGTTCCTGTCTTACCTCCAACATCAATCAGATAACTTCTGGCAGCCCCTCCTGTGCCCCCGGGTTCATTCACAACCCCGTGTAAGGCGCTCTTTATATTTTTAAGGGTAGACTCCTTCATATCAATCTTACGTACCTCAACAGATGAAAATTCATAAGTCTTTTTCTCCTTATCAGAGATTATGCCTTTAAGCACCCTCGGCCTTTTTAATGAACCGGAATTGACCACTGTGTTTACCATTACAGCCTGTTGTAAAGGGGTCACTGAAAGATACCCCTGTCCAATGGCTACTGATAAAGTCTCCCCGGCATACCAGCGTTCCTTTCTGGCATTAAGTTTCCATTGTGTGGAGGGGACAAGACCTTTCTTTTCAGAAGGGAGATCAATCCCTGTAGGCTCTCCAAGACCGAATTGCATTGCATAATTTGCAATTGTATCAATCTGCATACGGTTCCCAAGCTGATAAAAATATACATCACAGGACTGTGTAATCGCCTTATGCAGATCAACTGACCCGTGGCCGACTGATGTCCAGTCCCTGTAAAACCTGTTACCGAACTGCATCCCGCCGCTGCATGCTATTCTTCCGCCCGGGTCAATATACCCCCCCTCAAGACCTGCGGTAGCCATGAGTATTTTAAAGACTGAGCCTGGAGGATAAGTACCCTGTATTGCCCTGTTGTTTAATGGATGACCAGGGTCTTCAGCAATCTTTTTCCATACACTAGGCAGTAGCCTCCTTGACAAGACATTAGGGTCATACGCCGGGTGACTGGCCAATGCAAGCACCTCTCCTGTATCTGAATCCAGTACAACTACGGCCCCTCTCCTGTCCCCAAGTGCATCTTCAGCAGCACGTTGTAATCCTATATCTATTGCCAAAACTATGTTATCCCCGGCTATTGGTTCAGAAATATCCAGTATCTGACGTTCATGGCCGGATGCGTCTACTTCAATGTTTTTTCTGCCGACCCTGCCCCTGAGCAGGCTATCGTATTCCTTCTCTATACCATTCTGCCCGATTATTCTTCCGGGCAGTTCAGATGAGTAATCAACTTCCCTGAGCTGAGACTGCGAAACCTCTCCTACATAACCTAACAGATGGGCTGCAAGGACATTATTGGGATACTCACGCCTTCCTTCAATGATTGTTACAACCCCAGGCAGGTTCCAACCCTGAGACTCAATCAGGGCAACCTCCCTTATTGATATGTCTTCTTTTATTAATATAGGAGAGAAAGGGTCATAATTTTTTGCATACTTTATCCTCTCTTTAATCTCTTCAAACGAAAGATGAATTAGGGGTGATAATTTTCTTATAGTCCTGTTCAGATTTTTTGTGTCGGCAATAACAATGCCTGCATCAAATGAAGGGACATTCTTCGCCAGTATCTCTCCATTGCGGTCATATATAATGCCCCTGAGAGGAGGCATTATAACTGTCCTGACACGGTTATCTTCTGAGAGTTTTCTATAATATGACCCTTTGATAATCTGCATGTGCCACCCACGAAAAAGGACAATAGTAAATAAAAGGATAATGAATGTCCTGAGATATTTTATTCTCTGTTGTAACCCCCTGTTCTTATCCTGAAAATCTGTCATTTTACAAATGACTCCCATCGTGATACAAGAACCCTCTTCTGCCTGAAAAGAAGAAGGTAAACAATCCCTCCGGCTATTCCGTCAAAGACAGCCTGAGGTATTGCTATATAAAAAAGGTCATCAGGAAATTGGATTGTTCCAAGAAACGTGTATGCAATTAATACTATGATACTTTGAGCTAAAGACAATAAAAATAGTACCCCTGTATGCAGCATAAATCCGTGATGTAGTACCCATCTTTCTATGACCCCTGCGAGGTATCCTGAAAAGAACTTTGTAAAGATGTTATAATAAACAGGACCTCCTGATATTACATCCATTATAAAACCAATAACTGCCCCGCCGATTCCACCGAATATGTCGCCATAGCCTAACCCCAGAAAATATACTGCAATCAGCATAAAATCAGGTCTTATACCGTGCACCACAAAAGGATTCAGCACACTCCCCTGGAATGCAATAAGGGCTGTTATAGAAATAAACCATAGAATTAGTTTCATCCGAAAATCAACCCCATCCCCACCCTAACCCTCCCCTTGAAGGGGAGGGAATTTTCGTCCGACATCTTATTTCTTACTTCTTGCCTCTTACTTCTCGCTTCTCACTCATCACTATTCACTAACCACTAATCACTGTCTTTTAACATCCTTTCAATCTCCGGCGCCGGCGGGGTTTTTAATACCATTACTTCTCTAACTTTTGATAAGTTCACTCCCGGCAGGACTTCTATTGAATGAAACATGGCATTTTTGGGGGTCTCTATCTTGCTGATGCTTCCTATAACTATCCCCTCAGGAAAAACGCTGTCGGTACCGGATGTCAGGATAATATCCCCTTTCAGTACATCAGAAGTTATTGTTATATAATTAAGTCTTAATGGACTACCGCCTGCCCCTGCTACAATACCCTCATCTCTTGTCCGCTGGATCAGACCGGCGACTGAACTGTTCCTGTCAGAAATCAGGAGCACCCTTGAGTACGAGGGTGTCGTCTTTATAACCCTGCCCACAACCCCGTCTTCATTTATCACCCCCATGCCCGGCCTTAATCCGTCACGCTCACCTTTATTTATTACTACCACACTCGACCAGCTTGCGGGGTCTTTAGCCGTTATACCTGCAATAACATATTCCTTTTTTATCGTATCTTTAAGCCTCAGAAGCTCCAAAAGCCTGTCAGCGGCAAGGGCCTTTTCCAGCATAACTATTTGTTCATTACGGAGTCTTTTATTTTCTTCAAGAAGTCTCTTGTTATCTTTATTCACATTTGTAAGTGAAATGTAACCGGACCAGACTGAAGATATACTATTAAATATTGACGTGAAACCCGACTGGACTACGTTGATGGAAAAGGCAAAAGGTCTCTCAAAAAAGTAAAAACGAGGTGCGCCTTTTATTTCAGGGGATAACAGGACAAATATCCCTATCACCAGAAAAAAGGCGGCTAATATCTTTTTGTTTACAGCAGGAAATCTAAACATACCTGCCCGGTATTAAATGACATTATTAATGGCGTGCATACCAGCAGACTTCACTGTGAATATACAGATACCTTCCTTAAAAGTTCAATCTCTTCCAGCACCTTTCCTGTACCCATTACAACTGTAGTCTTTGGATTTTCAACTGTGATGATCGGCAGATTCACCTCTTCCCTGATCCTCAAATCAAGCCCCCTCAGCAGAGAACCGCCGCCCGCAAGTACAATTCCGCGGTCTATTATATCTGCTGCAAGTTCAGGTGGTGTATTCTCAAGGGCTATCTTCACTGCATCCACAATTGCCCTGACAGGTTCTTCAAGTGCCTCGCGTATCTCATCACTGTTAGCCTCGAGTGTCTTAGGGATTCCGGATAAAAGATCCCTCCCTTTTATAGCCATAACACGCTTTTCCTCAAGAGGATATGCTGAACCGAGTTCTATCTTTATCAACTCAGCCATGTGGTCACCAAGAAGGAGATTATACTTCCTCTTGATATATGACAGTATTGCCTCGTCCATCCTGTCCCCTGCAACACGCACAGAATCACTATAGACTATACCGGCAAGGGAGATAACTGCAATATCAGTGGTGCCTCCGCCTATGTCAACAACCATATTTCCTGAGGGCTCTGTAATAGGAAGACCTGCACCAATGGCAGCGGCTATCGGCTGTTCTATAAGATAAACCTCACGTGCACCTGCAAGCTCTGCTGAGTCACGCACAGCCCTCTGCTCAACCTGCGTAATGCGCGAAGGGATACCAATAATAACACGCGGACTGACGAATGCCTTTCTGTTATGCACCTTCGTAATAAAGTGGCTTAACATCTTTTCCGCCACGTCAAAATCAGCAATTACGCCGTCTTTTAGCGGCCTGATAGCAACAATATTGCCGGGCGTCCTTCCCAACATTCTCTTTGCCTCAGCACCGACTGCCAGCACCTTTCCGGTCTTTTTATCAATAGCAACTACAGAAGGCTCATCGCATACTATACCCTTACCTTTTACATAAACAAGCGTATTCGCCGTACCGAGATCAATTGCCAGATCCGTCGAAAACCATCCAAGGATGTCACTTAACAATTTTTGTACCTCCATTCTCAACTACATAAGTTTTTGCCAGCTCATCACCTATCCTCAACCCATTTTCATTCCCAAGTATAACAAGACCTTCTATTGAGAAGATAATAAGTGTCAGCAGCCACCCGACATAAGGAATAAAAAAAAAGATATACCCTGCACTCATAGTTAAGTTCCGCAGTATAGAGTCTTTATAAGTACACAGATCTCCATCTGCTTTAATAGTTTTAATGCCTATCAGCTTCTTGCCGAGACTCCTCCCGTCAAAGAATCCGTCGGCTATCAAAAGGTATGTCAGGCCGGCAAAAAATCCCACCGGTTGCAGCAATTTTGAAAACGCGGCTGCAACAATGATGTCAATAATCTTTGCTATAAATCTGTTAAGGATATTTGCCTTACTGTACTCAGGAGAATCTGCCTCAACTACTGCTTCGGGGTTCCCGGGATCCAAAAATAACTCCCTTCAAAAGGTATCCGCCTTTTTAAACCGCCGGACTGAATAATTTATCCCATGGTTTTTTCAGGAGGAAACCTAAAAAACAATCTGTGTATTATAACAGAGTATTAATTTATATTTCAACAGCAATTCTTGGTAACAATATTTCTCCCTTGTGAATGCGGGACAAGAATGTCCCGCCTATCGCTATAGGATGGGTTTTCTAACCCCGCTGTAAGGCCAGTTGCCTGATACATCACAGGGAATTGCTGATATTTCAACCGGCTATTTTTAACGATTGTCTTCGACCATAAAAAAAGTCCTGAAGAATCTTCCGGCACATATCTTCTCTTATACCTGAAACTATCTCCACCCTGTGATTGAGCACCGGGTCCTGAAGTATCTGAAATACCGAGCCGCCTCCGCCGAACTTAGCATCATAGACACCAAAAACAACCCTTGGTATCCGTGCAAGGATAAGCGCGCCTGCACACATTACACACGGTTCAATAGTTACATAAAGGGTAATATCATTGAGCCGCCATCTGCCGAGCTTCTCCGCACACTCTCTTATAACAACCATCTCAGCATGGGCAGTCGGGTCATGCTGAGCCTCCCTCATATTATATCCCTTTGATATTATCTCTCCCTCGATCACAGCCACAGCGCCGACAGGAACATCCCCGCAGGAAACAGCAAGCCCCGCCTCTTGTAAGGCAACATCCATAAATCTTTCATGGGATGACTTTGATAGCTGGGATAACATCTGAGTGATGAGATTAGAAGAAAACTTTATCAGTGTCAAGAGATGAAGGAAAGACAGAAGCAAGAGGCAAGATGTAAGATAACAGAGAAAAATTCCCGAAAGGCCGTATAATCTTATTTCTAACTTCTAACTTCCCACTTCTTGCTTCATCCTCTTACCTATTTTACTTACTGACTCTTCTTGGCCGGCTTCAAGCAATCAGTTCTCCAAAGACAGCCGCCCTGGTCACAGAATCCATCTGCCGCAGTGCCGAAGCAATCAAAGTTCCCTTCTGTCCTCTGGATAGTCTTGATCATCTCTGCCTTAGGTCCAACTGCCGGTACTCCCATTTTCTGTGCAATCTTTTTTATCTCTTCTACCTTCATTAGCACCTCCCCTTTGGGTTATATATAAAAAAATAATATGAGTACTATACATCAGAGGTTACATTTCAGTCAAATCATAAAAAACAGGTAAGGGGTAATAGGCAATAGGTGACAGATGATGGGTTGTGGATGATAGGTAACAGGCTATTGATTAAAACACGGTTATCAGTACTACTCCAGCGACCATTAATACGCTGCCTGTCAATCTCTCGCCTGTGTGTTTTTCTCCAAAGAAAAGCCGGCCGTAGATAACGCTGAATATGAGGCTTGTCCTTTTGACGGAGATCATATATGCCACGTCTGCCATGCTGATGGCTGTAAAATGTGATAAGACCATTACAGCGATAAAGAAACCTATTCCGAGAAATATTAGAGGACGTGAGATTACCTTTTGAATCTCTCCTTTTTTAATAAGTATGATTGAAAAAACTATGGTTAGTATAAAAGGGTAGAAAGCGCCGAAGAATACAGGACTTGAATGTTGAATGGCAATCTTTCCAATAGTAGCTGTAACACTATAAATAAGTGCCACGATTATCATTAGTACAGAACCCTTTTCCCTTTTTATTGCCTTAATTGGTCCGAGTAATCCCTCCTTTGTTGCCCTGACATTCAGGATATATGCACCTGCAACTATCATAAATATTCCCAAAAGTCCTGACCTGTCAGGCAGTTCTCCAAGCATAAGGAATGCAGTAAATATAATAAATACAGGGCTTAATGCCATGAAGGGAATGGTGAGGGACAGCGGGGAAATCTTAATTGCCTTTACATAAAGGATAATGGCTGTTACTTCCATTGGGACAAGAAAGAGAAGGGACAGCCAAAAAGTCCTGTCAAGATGTGGAATATTTATAAATAAGAAGGAGAGGCTTAGAAAAGGGAGTGAATATCCCTGCCTTACCCAAGCAATGACAAGCTCATCAGTCCTGCCCATAGCCTTCTTGCTTATGGCATCTGCGGTTGCCAGTGTGAATGCAGCAAGGAGTGCAAAGAATACCCAGTGGTTCATTTGGGTATTACCTTATAGAAGGCAGGGGGGAGTGTCAAGGAATTATAGAATGACTAAGTTCAATCAACTTTTTCAACTCATCATCAGACATATTATTAAGATTTTTTAAGAATTGGTAGCGCAATGCATAATATTGGTTGGCATTTCTATCCGGTCTATCCGGCAAAGTCAGCAAGTCTTCAGGTGAAACACCAAGTACACTTGATATAAGCAGTATGGTACTCAGCCTTGGATCAGACTTTCCATTCTCCATATCCCTTATGTCATTTTCAGAAATCCCAACCATGCCGGCCAGTTCCTCTAAGGAAAGCATCTTCTGTTTTCTGAATATCCGGACCTGATATCCGAATCTTCTTAAAAAGTTATTCAAGCCCGGCATAATGATAATTAAATACAACAATTATTTAGTAAAAGTCAATGGCCAGGCACAAATCGGATGTTGTGGCTATTTCAGAGACCCGCTTGTATAGTTTGTCTGAAATCCATTTCATGTAATGATAATGCGGGGCGGTCAAATGTATAAGATAAGGGACCGGAAATTCATAGGCATAAAGATAAAAACACGGAGAAAAGACCTGAGTCTGTCACAGGAACGGCTGGCAGAAGAGATCGGCATTACCTATCAACAGGTACAGAGATATGAAAAAGGTACCAGCAATTTAAACACTGACAGACTGCAGGCAATAGCAAATATCCTTGATGTGCCTATAACATATTTTTTTGAAGAACAGGCCGGCAGCAAGATCATGGTTATGGAAAGGGAAAACCCCTACTTCTCCCCGCAGGAACGTCAATTAGTGGAAAATCTGAGAAAGATAGAAAATACCGAGTGCAGAGATTGCATGCTCACATTGGTGAAGCATGTTGCAGGAAAAAAGTAGTTCATTACCTCTTAGGGTCTGTCATAAAATAACCTATACATTTATGCATCTCATCTTCCGGCCATCTTTGTGTGCTCCTCAATCGCAACCCCTCAGCGTAGATTCAACTACGCCTCCGGGTTTGCTCAATCGGTCGCACTCAAATCTGACCGAAATCTGAGCGCCTAAATGCACAAGTTATTTCATGACAGACCCTTACCTGTCTAAACATTGCTAATCCAAACATGTAATACCAAACAAAAATTATATTATATTGACAGCCATAACAAGTTAATTTAAGTTAGGTAACACAATTACCAGGTGTTAATTTGAAAAGTATATCTGCAAAGCTAAGTTTATTACTTATCATCGCTGTTTTTGTGCCTCTTATTGTCTATGGAATATTGTCTATATGGACGTCAAGATACTTCAATGCAAATGTGGTTAAAGACGGCAATATTAATACAGCAAAGAGGGCGGCAGAAGAGATTGATTTATATGTTATCAACAGGGTGTCAATATTGAACGCCCTCCTGCAAAATCTGGGAAGGTTTCAGATCCCTATGCAAGAGCAAAAGATGATCCTGAGTAATTATCTATTAAACTTTCCGGAATTTAAATATATCTGTATTCTGGACCATCGGGGCAAAGAGTTGGTATCTGTCAATAAAAGCGGTTCTGAAATGGAGTTTAAGGGAACGGCATTCAAACGCGCATTTAAAGGTGAGGTATATAAATCAGAAGTATATCTTTCTAATGATAATGTCCCGCAGATAACTATAGCAGTTCCTGTAAAAAATCTTAATACAATCACGAAGGTTGCTGTTACTGATATAAGCCTTTTGCATCTGTGGAGTTTAGTGGAAAGTATCAGGATTGGAGAAAGCGGGTATGCCTTTGTTGTATCAGGGGACGGCACACTGATAGCACATGGTCGTGGTGGAAACAACAAAATTCCTGTACTTGCAAATAATACCCTTAGACGATTAAAGATAGTCAAAGATGTGTTAAAGGGAGGCTATTCAACTGATATATATAAAAACATGGAAGATAAGTATGTTATAGGTGTGGCAGCCCCGATTCCATCACTCGGCTGGGGAATAATTATTGAAGAACCTTTAAAAGAGGCTTATGCATCCTCGAGGAGCATGACAGTTCTTCTTAGTGTTATGATAATTTTATGTATAGCTGCTGCATCTTTTTTAGGATATTCCGGCAGCAGAAGATATATACTGGAACCGCTTCAGAACTTACTGGCCGCAACAAGGAGGGTCGCCGGTGGTAATGTTGAAGAGAAGGTTTCAATACAAACAGGTGATGAGTTTCAGGAGGTAGGCGAAGGGTTTAATAAGATGATGGTTGATCTCAAGGTTCTTCAGGAGGATATTAAACGGAACGAGAGGATCGCCTTTATGAATAAGATTGCCGCAGGTCTTGTTCATGATTTGAGGCACCCTGTCAGGAATATAGAGAATTGCAGTCGTCTTATGATAAAGATGTATGACAATGAAGAATGTAGAAATACGTTTAAAAAGGTTGTTACAAGAGAGTTTGCCAACATAAATCAGTTTCTTGATGACCTGATGGACTTATCTAAACCGGTTCAGATTATGCTAATCTCTGTAAATATTTGCAAAGAGGTAAAAGGCATTATTGAGATGTTCAGGGAAGAGATGGAAAATAAGGCGATAGTTGTTAAGGCAAATTGTCCCACTGAACCTATGAACGTCAAAGTTGATAAGTTTTTAATTGAGAGGGTATTTAAGAATATCATCCGCAATGCTATTGATGCAATGCCGGAGGGTGGTGAGCTTATTATATCGGTTAAATTATCCCATAATTTTCTTGATATTGAACTGCAGGATACCGGACAGGGTATTCCACCGGATAGACTAAAAGACCTCTTTACTGAATTTACGACTACAAAAGGAACCGGTTTAGGTCTTGGACTTGCTGTTACAAAGAGGATTATCGAAGCCCACAACGGGACAATTAAAATTAAGAGTACAGTTGGAGCCGGAACATCAGTCATTGTAAGGCTTCCGGCTTAATGCATTAATTCTATGAGGATTTTGCAAAAGTCCCAAAATGTTGTCATTCCCGCATGTTGTAAGCGGGAATCTATTGTTTTTTTTAACAGAAAATCATATCCGTCCCCGAATGTTGCTATCGGGGATAAAAGACTTCGGGGATGACAAATACTTTTGCAAGAGCCTCCTATGAGAAACTTACAGAACAGGAAGATATAATGAGCGGTAGCTGGGATTGTCCTCATGAAGTCAATAACAAGTGCCTGCGGGTACGCAATCACGACTGTGACCCTGGTATGAAAGGGTGCATCCTTGCCGGACGGTTTACATTCAGCAATCCGGCAAAAAATCTGCGGATTCACCCATCCATAAAAGAAAATAAAACCAAATCTTCAAATAGGAAAAATAAGACGCTGAAACAGAAAAATAGCCCATGATATATATACGCACAAATGAAGCTGAAAATTAACCACAGAGGCACAGAGGCACTGAGAAAAGATTAAAGATTTTAAATTTATGAATCTATGTGCCTCTGTGTTAGAAAATCGTATTTTCGGGTGAACTCCCATGAACCGAGGGTTCACAAAGGGCCATGAAAATCAGCGGGACAAGAAAGTCCCGCCTATCCTCAGGTTAGGCATGGATAGGCGGGTTCCCCCAAATTTACACATGGATAGGCGGGGTTTTCTTACCCCGCCGGAGGGGATTTTCGAGTGAACTCCTAACGCCTTCCCGATAAACCGTATCCCCCATCAACAACAAAATAGCATCCGGTTATAAATTCTGACAGGTCTGAGGCAAAAAATAAGACAACCTTTGCTATGTCATTCGGTGTTGCAAGGCGGCCAAGGGGTGTGGATTTTATAATTGCATCGTGGACGTGTTGAGGTGCGTTGGGTGTATGTGAGGTAAGGACAAAGTTAGGTGCAATCATGTTGACCCTTACCCCCATACATCCCGCCTCTACAGCAAGATTTCTTGTAAAACCCGTTAATGCAGATGCGGCTGTTACATAACTGCTGTAGCCGCTTACAGGATGCTCTGTCTGTGATGTAAGGATGTTGATGATTGAGCCGCCTTTACGCTGTTTACCCGAAAATTCCTCCGGCGGGGTAAGAAAACCCCGCCTATCCGGATATATATCAAGGATAGGTGGGACATTCTTGTCCCACTCATTTTCATTGTCCTTTGTGAGCGCCTCGCTCATGACCGGCTCCCGCATCATCTCTATAGCTTTCTTAGAACAGTAGAATGTCCCCTTCACCATAACGTCTATCTGCTCCTGATGTTCTTCCCATGTTATATCTTTGAGGAAGGTTCTTTTAAGAGGAAGGTGGGCATTATTAACAAGGATGTCGAGGTGGTTGAATCGTTCTTTGATAAAGCTGAAAAGAGCGTCTATGGAATCTTCATCAGAAAAATCTGTACTGAAAGTAACTGCTGTGCCGCCGCTTGAGATTATATCTTTGCATGTCTGCTCTGCAATTTCCCTGTTTTTGTTGTAATGAATAATTACTGATGCGCCGGCAGATGCCATGACTCGACAAATCGCACCACTGATCTCATTACTCCCGCCTGTAACAAGGGCTGTTCTCCCCATTAAATTTAAATCAATATCAGGCAGGCCTGAGGTCATCAATATCCTTTATCTCCTTCTCAATATATTTTTTGAGCCGCTTTATTATATTTGCCTCAAGCTGGCGAACACGCTCTTTCGATATTCCATAAAACTCACCAATTTCAAGGAGGGACTTTGGTTCTTCCGATAGTATCCTGTTCTGTAATATATTTAAGTCTCTCTCATTCATTGTCTTCATAAACTCTGCGACCTTCTCCTTGAAAAGGGCAGAGACCTCTTCATCTGCAAGCTTATCATCTATGGCAGGCTCATGTGATGGAATTATACTCATCAAAGATGTTTCTGAATCATCTTTAACCGGTTCATCCAGAGACATCTCACGGCTTCCGAGCCGCTGGTCCATCTCAATCACCTCTTTTTCCTTTACACCAAGGCCGCTTGCTATCAGTTTTGGCCCTGCCTCATATCCAAGCGACTCGAGCCTCGCCTTCTCTTTCATTAAATTAAAAAACAGTTTCCTCTGTGCCTGAGTTGTCCCTATCTTTACAAGCCTCCAGTTATTGATCAGGTATCTAAGAATATAGGCCCTCACCCACCACGCCGCATAAGTAACAAGCCGAATATCTCTGTAAGGGTCAAACTTCTTTACTGCCTGCATCAGCCCCAGATTTCCTTCCTGAATCAGGTCCATCATATTCATTCCAATATTTTTATACTCCATTGCAATAACAACAACTATCTTTAAATTTGCCATTACCAATCTGGATACAGCATCGAGGTCACCCTCTTCCCTGTATTTGACTGCAAGCCTGTGCTCTTCTTCTTTTGTCAGGAAGCGGTATTTCCTGACCTCTGCTAGGTAGTGTTGGAGGGGGTCATAAGTTACTAATGATCTGTCAGCCGCATGTTCATCTATACCGGCTATATAATCTATTCCATCAGAAAGCTCTATATCGGCATCGCCGGATTCAATATGTTTTCCAGTATGTTCTATAGAAAGATAATCAGGCTCTTCATCCTCTTCCTCCTCCTCATTATCTTCTTCAATCTCTTCTATCTCTTTTTCTTTGTCCATTATTTCTTAACCATGTCCACAGGGGTCAACTCCCCTAATATCTTTGCCATGACAATACCCTCCTTGTATTAGCAACCAAATTATATTATAATTTGAAACCTTTGTTAAGCCTAAAATAATCACAAGCAAGAAGGTAGATGAAAATAAGGCCCCCTCACCCGGACCCTCTCCCGCCAGGGGAGAGGGGGCTATGTTAATTCCCCCTCCCTTGACGGGAGGGGGTTAGGGGGAGGGTGAGCTATGGAGATTTTCGTATGAATATAGAAAGCCTGAAAGAAATAGCACGGACTATGCGCATAGACATTATCAATATGATTGCAGAGGCTAATTCCGGTCATCCGGGCGGCTCGCTCTCTGCTGTTGAGGTTATTTCATCTTTATATTTTAAGGAAATGAGGCATGACCCAAAAAATCCCACATGGCCTGACAGGGACCGTTTCATATTGAGTAAAGGTCATGCTGCACCGGCCTTGTACAGTGCACTGGCACGTTCAGGATATTTCAGCCCGGACTTGCTTTTAACATTAAGAAGATTCGGCAGTCCGCTTCAGGGACACCCTGAGGTAAGGCGGCTTTCCGGTATTGAGGCATCAACAGGTTCACTCGGTCAGGGGCTTTCAATCGGGCTTGGAATGGCGCTGGCAGGCAAACTGGATCAAAAGGATTACAGGGTTTATGTGATGATGGGAGACGGTGAATCGCAGGAAGGGCAGGTATGGGAGGCAGCCATGTCCTCGGCATACTATAAGCTGGATAATCTTACTGCAATAGTTGACAGCAACAGCCAGCAGCTTGATGGGTGGGTAAAAGACATCATGGAACTTGAACCTATCATAGACAAGTGGAAGGGGTTCGGCTGGCACGCTATAGAGATTAACGGGCATGATTTTCCTCAGATATTAAATGCAATTGCTGAGGCAAAGGCCACAAAAGGAAAACCGACAGTAATTATTTCAAAGACAATAAAAGGGAAGGGCGTGTCATTCATGGAACATAATGTAGAATTTCATGGCATGGCACCAACGAAGGAACAGAAGGAATTAGCATTGAAGGAGCTGGGGGGATAGAAGGAAGAAGTCAGAAGCAAGAAGTAAGACGTGAGACAAAAGACATTAGAAATAAGAAGGAAGATAAACAGGGGGTAACAGGAACGTGTCTTGTAAACGGGTTTATGGAATGGCAACGAGGGATGCTTATGGGAAGACTCTGGCAGAGCTGGGGAAGGAAAACCCTGCGATAGTTGCACTTGATGCAGACCTTTCCAAGTCAACAAAAAGTATTTTATTCGCCAAAGAATTTAAAGAGAGATTTTTTAATATGGGTATAGCTGAGGCAAATATGGTGTCAACTGCTGCCGGCCTTGCATCCTGCGGCAAGATACCTTTTGCATCCAGCTTTGCATCATTTCTGATATGTAAGACTTTTGATCAGCTCCGCATGAGCATTGCCAATCCGCACCTCAATGTAAAACTTGTCGGCTCTCACGGCGGGATAAGCATAGGTGAAGACGGTGCATCTCAAATGGGCGTTGAAGACATTGCATTAGCATGTTCATTGCCGGGTTTCGTAGTGATGGTACCGGCTGATGAACTTTCCACAAAAGAACTGGTCAGGTTAGCTGCCAAACATATAGGGCCGGTATATATAAGAACCGGGAGACCAAAGGCCCCTGTAATTTATCAGAATGGCGGGAATTTTGAGATAGGTAAGGCAAATATTATACGGGAAGGTATTGACATAACTGTTATTGCAAACGGACTGCTTGTACAGGAGGCTGTTGAAGCGGCATGTATATGCAGTGAAAAAGGGATAGATGTAAGGGTAATTGATATGCACACAGTAAAACCGATTGACGTAGATGCAATTGTACAGTCAGCACAAAATACCGGTGCAATCGTAACCGCTGAAGAACATCTATTATCAGGTGGTCTTGGCGCGGCCGTTGCACAGGTTGTTTCAGAACACTACCCTGTTCCAATGGGTTTTATCGGCCTTAAAGATACCTACGCAGAATCAGGCCAGCCGGATGAACTCTTCAAGAAATACGGACTCACCGCAGAACATATCGTAGATAAGATAGAAAAGACGGTTAAGAGGAAGTAGAAAAGTCAGGGTTCAAGGATTCAAGGGGTCGTGGGTTAAGGGGGCTTATTGTTCCTTCCACTGGAACCCTTGCCCCCTCGAATCCTTGAACCCTTTTTTAGAACGCTGTAAACATCATCAGAGTAGTAAGCTGGTCACCATCAGCCGCCTTTTTCGCTGCATCATACGTATCTCCGCCGTAGGTTGTATGGTTAAGCTGGAACTGAATGTTTTGCTCTACCTGATATAATGCACCAAGTAAAATACCATTGTTGCTTTTCCCGCTTTTATCCCCTGCCCTGTAAGCTGCAGTTAAGGATACTTTACCTGGTAGTACCCCAATCTCTCCGGCAACGGAAAAGGCAGATGTATCATCAGTTGTACTGCTGTTAAATATGTTTGTTGTTCCTCCGGATTTGTCTGCTTTAGCATAAGTAAAATATACACCTAACGGCATAGAGCCAACCATGCCCTGTGCCTGAGCATCAACTGCCATAGCCTTCGCATCTTCTTCTCCCCCTCCGGTTGCATCCCTGCTAACTGTCCCGGTCCAGTACTGTATTCCTGCACCAACGTCCCAAGGACCAAGAGTTGGAGTAGCAACAGCACGAAGGTAATATGCAGGGCTGTTTACAGCCACTGAGCCATGATTAGGTGTCCAGAGTGTGGCATTTACAAAACCCATATTGTTAGAAGCAACAAATGCCACACCTTCTGCTGCCCCGTCTGTTCCGACAAACTGTTGAGCAGACAACTCTTTTCTGTGTTCCATAATACGCACATTTCTGACTGCGCCGGTATTCAGGAGTTCAAAACCAAATGAGGGTCCAAGTCCGTCTGTTATAAATGGAATAATACTAAATTTGGAACTTGCGACATCATACACAAAAGGCATTTTAAATGATGCAAACATTGGATCCGCCCCATTAGAAATTTGCCCCTCAAGCACAAATCCTACATTTTCACCTACACGACCGCCCAAAAATAGAGACGCCTCATCTGGAAACTGTAATTCTCCCATATTTGTACCGGTCGCTGAATCTCCATTCGTCTTCTGGTATCTTACCTTAACCACTACGGATGCATTAACTACACTCGGAAGTGACAGCATGTCCCCTTCAACCATGCTCTGTCCCCCAATCATGGTGTACCCACCGGACTTGAATGCCCTGCCGAATGCATTCAAAGCAGGAAAATGCTGGAAGTGACAGGATGAACAGGAAAGCCCTGTCTGCCTTGCAAATGCAGGGACTGCCTGAGCAACATCAGGCACAACATAAGAGAAACCAAACAACAACAAAAAAATAAATCCCAATATACCACCTTTTTTTCTCATAATATTCCTCCCTTTCTTTGAATTAATAATAAAAAAATACACAGGGTAAGCTATCTATCCTGCATGCCCACAACTATTTAGTTTTTATCTGGTAAGACTTTGAAGTGTTTACTAATATCGAGATGAAATATAAAATGACGAAAAAAATATAGCAGGTTTATTCTGCAATGTAAATAAAAAAGTTAAAATATGTCTGAGTTACACTTATGTATGCAACACAGACTTCTATTTCCATCCGAGCTGTTTCCGTGCCCAGTCTGTCATCCTATCAGGAGTCCATGCGGGTTCCCACACCAATTCGACATCCACTTTTTCAACACCGGGTAGTTGTTTTACCGCCTCTTCAGCCCCTTTTGATATGCTTGCATGAAGGGGACATCCTGCAGTAGTCATAGTCATTTTGATATGGACATCACCGTTTTCTTCGGACTTCACATCATATACAAGGCCAAGGTCTACTATATTGAGACCGAGTTCAGGGTCCAGTACATGTTTTAATGCAGTTAATATTAGATTTTCTGATACCATTTTGCCCTCACGTTTTAGCATTGTTTCCCCCCTCACCTTTATCCTATCCCTGTGATGGTGATGATATTTCCCTCCCTTTCAAGGGGAGGGTCAGGGTGGGGATGGGGTTATTTCCTTGTAAAAACCATCAGCATATTATATCCGAACAACAGTGATGCGATGAACATAATAGCTGTACCGAGACCGACTACAATCTGATTGCCGATTAGAAGACCTGCTATCACAGCCGGTACTCCAATATTTATAAGATAGAACTGGATATTCCCGAGACGTTCTGAAAACATATCTTTAAGTAGAGGCACCTTCTCCTTCCCTACCTTGTCGCTGTATTTGTGAAACCAGACAAGGAAAGGGACTACCTTATACATCATGCCTATAACCAGAAAAGTTATACAGCCGAATACCACTGTAAAACCGTATATCAATACAAACCGCTGTCTCATTGCAGGTAAAGCGTGGCTGAGTGCTATGTAGACTCCAACTACTGTCGCTAATGGAATATAGCCATAAGCAAGAACTGCATAGCGAAGGCCAAGGTCCATTGCCTTCCGCATCCTCCCCTTTATAATAAGCACCACCTGATAGGAGAACATAAACAGACCGGCAGCAATTATTAACGAACTGTAAAGAGGCATATCAAAAAGAAACTCAATCACAACTCCCAATATGCCGGCATTAACAAGCCCGAATGCCGTCCAGCCAGGCCATGTCTTATATGAATAAGATAATGTGAACATCGGGAGTAGTCTGTATGAAACGCCCATTATAACCATAGAAAACCACCCTGCAAATCCTAATGCCGCATGGAGTGCAAGATAGTGTAGGTGGTTGCCTCTTATAAATGGGTTACCAAGATTAATACCAAGTAACAGACCTACAGTTGCAACTATGCCGAGATATGTAATTGCAGCAATAATATGGGCTGAGCTTATGTTGATACTCCTGACCTTTTTCAGAGTCAGACCAATATTAATGACAAACAGGATGATTGCAACATAAGCTGTTCCTGCAGCAGAGAGCATACCGGAACCTCTGGTTGCAAAAAGCCAGAAGTGTCCGGCAATGCCTGATACACCCAATAAAAATAACCATAATCCCCAGCGTGCCATCCGCACACTAAATAGTGATGTCTCGAGGATAACAGGGACAAGTTGTGTCATTGCACCCATAATAATCATTGTTGCCCATCCGAGCACGGCTATATGGGCAAAGGCCAGGAGTCTCGGCTGGAAATGATACCCTTGTATATACTGATAGCTTAACAGCATCATCCCGTTCAATAGTATAAATGTTATTGTTGCGGCAATAAAATACTGTTTTACTACACTGAACGGCGGTGAATATGGTGTTGCAATGTTACCTGAAAATGGTGTACTCATAATTAAAAATTACCTCTATGCCTTCTTTGTGATCCTTACCTTGTAGTATCCTTCTGTGACCTTCTCTGCCGATGCCTCATATCCAAGATGCTCCAGCTTATCGTAAAGCATTAACGGCTCACGGTGATGATGCACAAGCAATAAGTCTCCGGCACCAATCTTAGGCAATGTCTCCAATATCATCACCATTGGTTCCGGCGGTTCAAGCCCCCTTACATCTATCTCTACTGTATTTCCACCTAATGTACATGCACTTTCGCTTTGTACGCTTGCCGCTTCTGACCCTGATGTTGATTCCTGATAAAAATAGATGTGCCACACACCTGCCTTGTTTTCTGTAGTATGGTCATACCCCTTCATCTTCATAACCGTATAAAGGGGGACCGGTTCAAAGCCGTTAATCAGGTGCAGAACATCTCCTTCTTTAATGCTGTTTACTGCGGTCATGATGGTCTTGAAAGGGTCGCTACCTGAATTCACCTCTGCCCTTACATCAAGTTCAACCACGTTTTTGTTTAAGAAATCCATTTTAATTTATCTCCCCCTCACCCCCCGATAAATACTTCGGGGGCAAGCTCTGACCCTCTCCCCAAAAGGGGAGAGGGATCTATGTTTAAAGATGTTCAATCTCAACCTTCCATATCTCAGGCCCTTCTTCCATATATTTCCATCCGTATTTACCGGGCCTTTCAAACTCAAACTGGTATCTCAGCGGTTTTGGATCATGGTCATTGATAATCAACAACACCTCTCCTGTTTTGAGAGAATCAAAGGTCTCAAATATTTTAGGATGTTTCCACTGTGGAGGAATATATCTTACGTCAAGCTCTACTACCCTTCTTTCATCTGACATTTTAAATCTCCTTTCGTTTGTTATGAAGTTAAGTCCTGTTAATCAACAGAACTGTTGAGGGCCTGCAGTAATGAACCCAGCTCTGCCTTGTCTTCTTTAACAGCCTGTTCAAGTGTCCTGGTTCCGCCGCAGCAGGTATCAATATTAAATTTATTTAGAATTGCCGAACTTTTTGGATAGAGTTTTAAAATCTGGTTGATTGTCATCTCTTTGCTAATCTCTGCCATTTTTTCTAACCTCCTTTATATTTTAAAAGTTATCATACACATATTTCTCAAACAATGACGTAAATCATATTTAGGGTTCATCCGAAAATACCTCCGGCGGGGTAAGAAAACCCCGCCTATCCATTTCTATGAGGATAGGCGGGACATTCTTGTCCCGCTGATTTTCATGCACCTTTGTGAACACCCCGCTCACGATTATTCATCTTCAATATCTCCTGCTAACTTACTAAGCATATCCGGCTTCAATATCGTGATATATCCTTTCTTGCTTTCAATTATCCCATCTTTCTGGAACCGGCTCATTATTCTTATTGTTGTCTCTATCGTTGTTCCTACCATGCTCGCAATATCTTTTCGGGTAAGATGTAATTCAATATTCTGCCTGCCTTCCACATTGACTTTACTTGCAAGGTTCATTAAGGTACTGGCTATCCTATGTTCTACACGGGTTGTTAATGATACATTGAACTTGTCAACAAACTCTCTCTGCATCTTACCGATATCTCCAATAAGCTTAATGGTTATGTCAGGTCTCTTACCGAAGAATTCAAGGCAATCGGTGTAATATATTTTTAATATGGCGGTTTGCCCCATTGAGATTGAAGATGCCGGATAAGGCCGTCTGTCAAAGACAGGCATTGCACCGAATATCTCTCCCAGTTTGAAAATCCTGAGTATAGTCTCTTTCCCTTCCTCCTGTTGTTTTAAAACCTTTACATTACCCTCTTTAACTATACAAAGCCAGTCAGGAGAGTCCCCTTCGTAAAATATGTATTCGCCATTTTTATACGTGAACTCATCTGAAATATCTGATAGCTTGAATATTTCAGCATCAGTGAGTGTAGAAAAGATAGATAATGATTTTAAAAATTCTTTTTTGGAGGCCATAGCATTATTTTTTGACATTCATAGTCAAAATCTACAATACATTGAATTCTTTTTTCGGGAACAGAGTATACTCTGTTTTGGATTTAAAGGAAAGAAATTATAACAGGGGAGATTCTTTAATTTACAGGAGATTCTTCTTCATCTTCTGAAGGACTATCAAAACCGGCTGAAAGTTTTTTAATAAGCTCTTTTACTTCCTGCTGTGACAGGGTAAAGTAGAGCGGGCTTAACTTCAGTGTCTCTTCTATTAATTCCATCTCATTAACCTCCTTAGGAGATATATGCGGACGTTAATATATTAAGCTGTGCCGGTATAAGGCTGAATAAAAACAGGTAATTCTCTATGTGAACCAACCATCTTACGAATAAGTGCCAACGTTTCCTGCGGCGGTAAATGCATCTCAAGACTTATCAGATATGTACGAACGATCTCATTCATTCTGTATTCCTCCCTAAGAAGTATTTAATAATATAATTATGCATTTATTATGCCATTTATGGATGTCGTAAATGCCGCATTTATAATTATCAGTAACTACTTGTTTTAATTGAACAATTTAAAGTTATATATCTTTAAGATACAAACCGTAAAGGAAGGAACAACTGTGTAGAAAAAACGCATGTAAATAAGTGTGACAAATATGTAACAGTTTATACAAGAGAGGAGAAAAACTGAAACCCCATCCCCACCCCCCGATTACTACTTCGGGGGCAGGCTCTGACCCTCCCCTTCATAGTGTCGGGGAGGGAATTATGTGCATGGTGGGCATGGAAATGTTTATCCGTTAGTTAGTATCTATTACCTCTAACCTCTTACCTATTGCCTGTCTTTAAATCATTGCCAACGCCCCGCCTGCTTTGAGCATCGGGATGTCTTTCTCTGTGAATGCAGGCTTTAACTTAATCTCTGCGGCCCCGTTTATAACCAGCGATAATTCAGATGATATGTCACTTGTCTTTATTGAGACCTTATCCCCCTGCTTTATCTTCCCGTAATCATCCGGATTGGCAAATGTAAGGGGAAGTATGCCGAAGTTGATCAGGTTTGCAAGATGTATCCTGGCAAATGACTTGGTAATAACAGCCTTAACACCAAGGAACATCGGACACAGCCCTGCATGTTCACGACTGGAACCCTGTCCGTAGTTTTCTCCGCCCACAATAAATCCATACCCGCCGCTGTCACGCAATGCCTCAGCGCGGTTTGCAAACGTAGGGTCAACCTGAACAAATGTTGCCTTACGGGCATACTCAGGGACATTAGATCTGAGCGGCAGATATTTACCGGCCGGCTGTATATGATCAGTTGTAATGTTATCAGGAAGATACAATAACACCTCACCGGAGACTGCTTCTGGAAGCGGTCTGAATTCCGGAAGCGGTGCAATATTGGGACCGCGTACAACCTGTACCTCTTTTGCAGCCTCTTCTGGAAGAGGCGGTATAATCATGCGGTCATCAACAACGGGAGATGTAATCTTAACTGATGGAACTATTCCAAGCTTGCGGGGGTCTGTCATAACACCTGTGATTGCGCAAGCTGCTGCTACCTCAGGGCTGACTAAATATGCCTTTGCGGTTTTAGTACCGGTTCTGCCTGCAAAATTCCTGTTAAAGGTTCTTACAGTCACACCGTCACTCGGAGGTGCGCCTCCCTGTCCGATGCATGGACCGCATGTTGCTTCCAGTATACGTACACCGGAGGCTATCAGCATCGAAAGATGACCTGACTTCTCTATCTGCTGATATACCGCCCTTGAACCAGGGGAGACAGTTACAGAAAGTCCCGGATTCACAACCTTGTCTTTTAATAATTCAGCAAAAATAGCCAGGTCTCGGAATGAACTGTTTGTACAGCTTCCAACAGCAACCTGATTCACCTTCATACCTGCAAGTTCCTCAACGGTTTTGACATCTCCAGGACTTGGGTCAACCGCCAATAGTGGAACTAAAGAAGATAAATCAATTTCTATATTATCGCTGTACACTGCATCATTATCAGCCGCCAAAGGAACATACTGATTACCGCGATTCTGGCTTTCAAGCCATCCCTTTGTAATATCATCACTTGGGAAAACCGAAGTTGTTGCACCTGTCTCAGCACCCATATTAGTAATAGTGGCACGCTCAGGAACACTGAGTGTTGCAACACCGGGGCCTGAATATTCAAACACCTTTCCTACTCCTCCTTTAACCCCGACTCTTCTCAAAAGCTCAAGAATCACATCCTTTGCAGAAACCAGAGGCGGTAGTTTTCCTGACAGACGCACATTTACCACTTCAGGCATCTTCAGGCCGAACGGCTTACCGGCCATTGCAAATGCCACATCAAGGCCGCCGGCGCCTATTGCAATCTGGCCGACGCCTCCGCCTGTTGGTGTGTGGCTGTCTGAACCGAGGAGTGTAGTTCCCGGAACTCCGAAGCGCTCTAAGTGAATCTGATGACAGATACCATTGCCAGGCCTTGAAAAGTAGATGCCGTATTTTGCCGCAATACTCTGAAGGAACAGGTGATCATCAGGATTCATGTAATCTACCTGCAATGTGTTATGGTCTACATAACTTACAGACAGCTTTGTCTTTACCCTCGGTACACCCATTGCCTCAAATTGCAGATATGCCATAGTCCCTGTTGCATCCTGAGTAAGGGTCTGGTCAATCCGTATAGTAATCGCCTTACCGGTCTCCATTTCTCCTGATGCCAGATGTTCTTTAAGAATCTTCTGGGTTATATTTGCTCCCATATTGTTCTCCTTTCTATTAATATAAATTTTTCTTTGTTTACAAGGTTTCAAAAAAGCGGAGGACCGTCGGTGACTTCTACCCTTTCTACTCTTTTTAACCTTTTTGAAGGAACTAAATTTTAATAAATTTAGGTGGTTGTGTCAATAAGAATTAAAAGACCATGCAGGCTGGAAAATTTGGTGTCCCCAAGGGGATTTGAACCCCTGTTTGCGCCGTGAAAGGGCGACGTCCTGAGCCGAGCTAGACGATGGGGACGTAACAGGCTTCGTAAAAACTCCATCTGCGGCGTTGCACTTCATCCTTCGTCATTGCAGCGTCCAAACAAAGTACGCCTCATTCCTCAGGATTCCCGCGCCTTGCACATGATTTTTTTACGAAGCCTTCAGTTTTCTAAACTGATGAGCCGCGATGGATTCGAACCATCGACACCCGCCTTAAAAGGGCGGTGCTCTACCAACTGAGCTAGCGGCCCAACTAATTATTCAGAACATATATATTTATCATCTTGGCATATCTCCTGTCAATCAATTTTTAAAATTTATATTTTACGTGCTTCAATCGCCGGGTTATTTATTGTATAATCTAAAGCTGACATGAATAAAGAAAAGCAATCCATATTATACATCTGGCTGCCGTGTAAGAAGATATACCCTGTTGGACCTACCTATCTATCAAATTATATCCATACAAAACGGCCGCATATCAGACAGCGTATATTAGACCTTACTCAGATAAATAAGAAAGAGAGGAGTACTGCCATACATGATATGGTGGAGGCATTTAAGCCGGATGTTATCGCTTTTACTTGGCGGGATATTCAGATATACGCACCTCATGAAGAAGATAGGTCACTTGAGCTTGCCTTTGATTTCTATTATTCAAAGAATTTATTCAGAAGACTGGCGGCCAGTATCAAAGGGATCAGCATGGTCTTTAATTATGAAAACAGTATCAGAGAGAAATTCATATTGATTAAGGATACGATGAATGCCTTTCCCGGCAAGACAATATTACTGGGAGGAGGGGCTATGAGCGTATTCTCAAATGAGCTTATATCCAGACTTCCTGAGGGTATCACAGGTATTATTGGTGAAGGAGAAGATGCCTTGCTTGCTGCAGCAGACGGGACTGATATTAATAAACACAGGGTAATCTATAAAGAAGACGGGATAATTAAATCAGGGAAACAGGCAAGACCTGTATCAATAGAAGATATTGAGATTGATTACAGATACATTCAGACTATTTTCCCGGAGGTTAAAACCTATTTCGGAGAGGCGATAGGGGTTCAGACAAAGAGGGGATGCCCGTATCACTGTGAATTCTGCCTGTATAACTATATAGAAGGAGAACATGTCCGCTTCCGTAATCCTGATTCAATAATAAAAGAGATTGAGTATCTATACTCTAACTGGAATGTCCGGAAAATTTGGTTTGCAGATGCACAGTTTATCCCAGGCAGTACGGCAATCCCTCAATGCACAGCCATATTAAAGAATATAATAAATAAAGGTCTGCCGATAGAATGGAGCGGTTATGTCCGCACAAGCCTTGTAACGCCTGAACTTGCAAAACTGATGGTCGCTTCAGGCGTAGGCGACCTTGAGATATCCATAACATCAGGCTCTCAGAAGGTATTAAATGAGATGAGTATGGGGTTTAAACTTGAAAATCTATACGAAGGATGCAGGTATCTGAAAAAGGAGGGTTACAGGGGAAAGGCCACACTGAACTATTCAATAAATGCCCCCGGAGAGACACGAGAAACCCTTTTAGAGACTATAAATTCATATAAGACTATTGAAGGCATAATGGGAAAAGGACAGGCAAAACCTATGATATTCTTTCTCGGTATACAGCCGCATACAAAACTGGAAGGCCGTCTTATTCAGGCCGGCTATCTCAGTAAGTCTTACAATCCTATTTCACTCAATCCTTTTTCTATTAAAAAGTTGTTGTATAACCCGCCGCCGTTGGATAAACTGATTGCACGCTCATGCCTTTCCGCATGGAAGGAAAAAGGGGACAGCGGGGAGAAAATCATGCTTAATATTGAAAAGGCACTTAAACGCACTTCTTAGGGTAGAAAAAGCATACAGTTTATGCTAAATTTAAGTTAACAAAAGTAAGGGATCCAAAGAAAGGGAAAATAACATGTCAAAGAAAACCATACTGGTTGTTGATGATGAGGAACACATAAGATTATTATACAAGGAAGAATTTGAAGAAGAAGGATATAATGTATTGACAGCAGGCAATGGGGATGAGGCCCTTTTACAGGTAGAAAAGGGGTCACCGGACATTGTAACCCTTGACATCAAGATGCCCGGCGTTGATGGGATCACACTTGCCCGGAAGATTAAAGAAATAAAAAATGATGTACCATTAATATTTGTAAGCGCTTATGAAGATTACAAACAGGACTTCGGGACGTGGGCATCAGACGCCTATTTTGTTAAGTCCGCCAATCTTGCAGAATTGAAGACCATTGTAGCAAATATACTTAAAGGAGCAAAGGCCATCTAAACATTATAGGTTAAAAAAGAAATACTGTAGCAGCAATTACAGTAGTATAACCGAAACCGCTTTTAACGATTGCTGATTGAGTAATGTTTGTTGTCCTTACTATCCGGTCGCTGATCCGGTAGACCTCTTTCTTTTCATCCCAGCTTTTATCTTCATCAAACTCTATACCAAGTGTAGACGCAAGCATGGCTGCGGCAAGGTCTTCGGCATAATCGCCTGCTATCTTGTCGCTCTGACCATACGCATGGTGTTCACTGAGATAACCATAAGCATTTTTATCAGTAGGGATTGCACACCCCACAGAGGCTGCTATAAGCCTGTGCGGCTCATTGCTTGCACAACGGCTGAGGACTACATAAGTAATCATACCTGCCTCTAAAGCCTTCTTACCTTCATTTATGGAAACGATCTTGCAAAGAGGGGGAAGTATACTTGAAACCTGCACCAAATTACACTTTTCTATCTTTGCATCACGCAGGGCAAGCTCAAAGGACCTCAGTTCTTCCTTGTGTGTCCCTACACCTTTTGTAAAAAAAACTCTTTTAGGTACATATAGCATTTTAGTCTCCCTTATTTCGATTCAGCTAAAAATCCCCATAGCTCACCCCCACCCTAACCCTCCCCCCTCAAGGGGGAGGGAATTCGTAGAGTAACCTAACCCTCTCCTTTAAGGGGAAGAATTCGTAGCAATATAGCCTCTTGCTTCTATCTTCTAGCTTCTTCCTTATAGCCTATAGCTTATAGCTTATAGCTTCTTCCTTCTTGCCTCTAGCTTCTTGCCTCTTGCCTCTAACTTCTTCCTTCTAACTTCTTACCTCTGCTCACCGCTTACCGTTAGAGTATATCCCATCAACTTATACAATAACTTCGCTGTTAGAAAATCTGATGCCGGTTGCCCTGCTATGGGTGATAATTCCATGGCATCAAAACCAATAATATTACACCTCTCACAAACCTTTTTTAATAACCGTATAACCTTGTACCAGTCAAGCCCTCCAGGCTCCGGTGTACCTGTTGCCGGCATGTAGGCAGGGTCAAACGCATCCACATCAATTGTTATATATACACTACCCGTGAGATGTGATGCAGCATCTTCCATCCAGTCATCTGAATCAATTATATTTGCTGCATAATAAGTAAAGATGTTTTCTGCCTTTTGAAGAAACTCCGCCTCATCCTTGCTCATACTGCGAATCCCGACCTGTACTATCTTTAACCCCAGTTCATGAACTCGGCGCATTACACATGCATGACTTAGCCCTAATCCCTGGTACTCTTTTCTAAGGTCAGCATGTGCATCAAACTGTAACACAGAGAAGTCTTTATACTTCTCCTTCAAAGCCTTGACCACCCCAAAGGTAACAGAGTGCTCACCGCCGATTGTCACAGGTATCTTTCCGGCACTTATAATGTCAGAAGCGACCTTCCGTATCCTTTCGATCGTTTCCTCAGAATCAAGAGAAACTTCAAGTTGACCCAGTGTATGGATTCCTGCATCACAAGGCTCTATATTTAGTTCCTCATCATAAAGCTCCATATATGCAGATGCCTCTATGGCTGCCTTTGGTCCTTTTTTTGTTCCCGGTTGAAATGATGTGGTATGGTCAAAAGGGACAGGTAATACTACAAAGCGGGATTTGTCCCAGTCTGATATCTCAGGAGGAATTCCTCCGAAATTTGAATTTACAAAAAGAGAATCGTTGCCCAATTTATAATAAAAACCTCCATTATATATAACGTATGCGGATTAAATGGGCTGTATAATTAACACAGCGGAAAATATTAGTCAAGAACTCTTTTTAAATCCGTTTCAAATCTTCTATCTTATTTTTTTCCAGGACTTTCAGGAGGTCCGGCCTGGTTCTTTTTGCAATAGGTTCTTTATACTTTTGGGCTGTTGCAGTTACTATTAATGGCAGGGCTATTGTAGAATCACAGTAGACTGTTACCATCCTGGCATCCTTCTTAATCTTCCCCCAGGACTTGGCCTCGTCAAATGTGCATCCGCTTAATCCTCCCCAATGCGGGGCATCTGCAGTAATCTGTATGGCATACTCATGACCTTCAACATTTGCATCCCACATGCCGGCAGTTACCTCCATCTGCTGAATAAAGTTCTTTGGTGTACCGCCGCCTATGTAGATAACACCTGTCTCTTTTGCCTTCATAGATAGTATCGCTGTCTCCTGCACATCAGCGACAACATCAAATAGAAACTTTTTTCCCTTTGTCCTTCCTGCCAAACCGATGCCTATAGACGAATCCCCGATGGCAGGGCAGTAGATTGGGACACCTGCCTTGTATGCCGCTGTAACAATCCCTTCCCTGTTTGTCTCATTTGATATTTTTTGGCCTAGCAGGTATAAAAACTCTCTCGTGGTGTAAGGCCGGTCTAAATCCAGTGTATCAGCAAAGTGACCTACATAATCATCAAGTGTCCTGAATTCTGATTCAGAGGCAAATACATCATAAATCCTGTCCACCCCCTCTTCCTGAAGAAGGACATCATCTATAAATGCATTACCCTGATAGTGGAAACGGCCGAGTGATTCATGCATGTCATGAAACAGGTTGGCCCCTGTAGAAACGAGGCAGTCAATAAGACGGTTCTGAATAAGATATACAATAATATTCCTCATTCCGGCAGGTATCATTGCTCCTGCTACACCAAGGAATATAGTTACCTTTTTTTTGAGCATCGCCCCCCATACATCAACTGCAACTGCAAAATTCTTTCCCTGAAACGCAGTCTGGGACATTGCAGTCAATGCATCAGCAACACTTCTGTCTTCTTTTATTTCAAACGGGATAGTGGGGTGTTTTAGCAGTTTTGAATGTTTCAAGTCATATACCTTCCGAAGTCTTCAGGCTTCAAGTTTTTTAACCATTGATCTAAATTTTCAGAGTTACGTTTATCCATCACCTCTTCAGATACAAAGATTGGTGCATTTGCCCTTAATGCAATAGCTATTGCATCACTGGGTCTTGAATCAATCACCACCTCAGACCCATGAGATAACAGGTGTATTTTGGAAAAATATGTATTTTCCTGCAGATTATTGATAACCACGCTGATAACTTTTACGTTTAATGTATCAAGCATATTCTTAGTAAGGTCATGGGTCATAGGTCTCGGAGGTATTATCCCTTCCAGCACAAAACATATTGCATTTGCCTCAAACTTACCTATCCAGATCGGCAAAATCTCCTTATCCATTTCATCATTAAGGATTACAATATACATGTTTGTATGCGGGTCAAACACTAAACCCCTTACCTTCATCAGATACATATTAACTCCTTTATAGCCCAATGGACCTCCGGGGGGCCTTCGTACCGCGGGGTATTCTGGAATGATGAGATATTAACATATCAGTTTTCTCAAGGCAATACAATTTTACGAAGACCATTTTATGAAAAACTATCCCCCACCGGAATAACCTTACTCAATAACAAAGGGGATTATAATCTTTGCTGTATGCAGTACCTCAGAGTTTTTCTTCTCGCCTTCGTTATCTTCTGTAGGAAAATAATAGGCTGCTAATTTGAAATGGTATCCGCTTATTGTTCCTGAAATAGTATTATCAGGGCTGGTTGCCCATGCCGTTGATCGGCGATTCTCATTCACAGCTATCACTATCTGCAACTCATCAGGATACATGTGAATAATGTCATCCTCACTTAACGATACATCAGCCCGTACATCCCGGTACATCGTGTGTGAATGAAAATCCCCTATCATATCGAGCTTAGGAAAGTTATTCAGTACCTCCTGAATAATCTTCCACTTATCACTCCTAAGCTCTATCCACTTATGTCCCCTTCTTGCACTCTGATATGGGACTGCATGTTCAACAATATACTTTTGCGGTGTCTTATATCCAAGCAGGAGACCGAAACACTCTTTTTTATACACCTCAACAGAGGACAGTATAAGCCCCATGAATACATTTTCGCTTAAATATACCTCTACGTCTCCCTTTTTAATTGCCATAACTCGGGATAAAACCTACTTTCTCTTTCTTCTCTCTATCCTTGATCTTTTAAGCAATTTCTTGTGCTTATGCTTTCTCATCTTCTTTTTTCTTTTTTTAACTACACTGCCCAATATCACACCTCCTTCATAAGTTGTTGCTGAAAAATCGGGGTATTTTTGAGCAACAACTTCAGATTAAACTCATTATTAACAATCAAAATCCACGTTTATTATACATAAAGAGGGAAAAGTTTCAATGTATTTTTGGATTTCACTATTCTTAACACCAAAGTGACCTATTCTAAAACCATTTGCCTTCGCCATTTAACTCCCCTCCTTTTGTTCAATTTGTTATTTATAATTTCATCTTGACCTGCTTAATCGCATAAAAATTGAGGCGAATAAACGGGATAATCTTATCATAGATATATGGGGAAATATGGGGGATAAAAGAATAAAAAAGGCGAATTGGATTACACTTGTAAAACCCGATTATCATGACAACAGTATTGCAAATACGGATTTTTTGAATTTCAGAAGCCCTAACAGGTTCTCCTCAATGGTACCTTTGGATATAAAATTTATAATATTTACAGGCTTATGCTGCCCGAGGCGGTGTATACGTGCTATACGCTGCTCTAAAACAGCGGGGTTCCATGGGATGTCCATATTTATAAGGAAAGAAGCGCTCTGCAGATTCAGACCTACGCCGCCTGCATCTGTTGAGAGAAAGACCATGCAGTTCTCATCATCCCTGAAATTGGTCAGCAGGTCCTTACGTTT